>JAYTBL010000531.1:0-3967 GCA_043736975.1 Polyangiaceae bacterium | reverse complement strand
ACCGCGCGGCGCGCCGCGGCTCGCTCATCGCCCAGGCCACCCACGACTTCGGCGACGGGCTCGCGATCCGCGTGATGGGCTCGACCTACACCGGCCGCTTCGACTCGGCGGGCGTGGTCGTCGCGTCCGACGTCGAGTCGCGACGCGTCGACCGCTTCGCGGTCCTCGATCCCAAGCAGGGCGGCTTCTCCACGCGTCACCAGGTGCTCGTCGAGCTCCACAAGGACGACGAGGGCTCGCGCTGGAGCGTCGCGCCCTTCATCGTCTTCCGGAACCTCCACCTCCGGCAGAACTTCACCGGCTACTACCTCGACACGCAGCGCGGCGGCGCGCCGAACCTCGACAGCGACAACACCCAGCAGCTCAACTCGAGCGTCACCGGCGGCCTCACCGCGTCCTACAAGAAGTCCGTCGACTGGCTCTCGAAGCGCGACAGCATCGAGGTCGGCGTCTACGGCCGGCACGACGTGATCGAGCAGTCGCAGCGTCGCCTCTCCGACGTCAACGATCTGCCCACCAGCACGCTCGTCGATGCGTCGGTGACCGGAACGGACGTCGCCGGCTATGTGGACGCTTCGGTCCATCCGCTACCGCGGCTCGCGGTGCGCGGCGGCTTCCGCATGGATGCCCTCTCGTACTCCGCGCAGGACCGCGTGCTCGCCAGCGGCCAGACGGTGCCCGGGCAGGGACGCGCGGCCGAAGGCGCGCATCTGGGAAAGAAGGCGACCGTCGACTATGCGCCCCTTTCGCGCCTGCACCTCCTGGCGAGCTACGGCGAGGGGTTCCGCTCGCCGCAGGCGCGGAGCCTCTCCGAGGGCGAGAAGACGTTCTTCACCGAGGTGACCAGCTACGAGGTGGGCGCGCGCTACAACGACGGCAAGGTGGTCGCCGGCTCGGTGGCCGCGTTCTACACGCGCCTCAGCCAGGACCTCGTCTTCGACCCGGCGACGGCACGGAACGAGAAGGCCCCGGGCACCGAGCGCAAGGGCCTCACCGCCGAGCTCACCGCCAAGGCCGGCGACCTCCTGCTGCTCTCCAGCAGCGCCACCTACACCAATGCGTCGTTCGCGGGATCGAACGATCGCTTCGCGGTCGGCGATCTCCTGCCCTACGTCCCTCAGCTCGTCGTCCGGTCCGATCTCGCCGCGAAGCACGCGGTCGCGCACTTCTGGAAGCGCGATCTCGTGGCGCGCGCGGGCGCGGGCGTCGAGGGCCTCGCGGACCGCCCGTTGCCGTTCAATGACAACGGCACCAACGTGTTCCTCGTCGACATGTCGGCGGGGCTGCGCCTCAAAGAGGTCGAGCTCGGTCTCGACGTCTTCAACGTCTTCGATTCGAGCTGGTACGACGGGCAGTTCGTCTACGCGTCGAACTTCTCGCGCGCGCAGAACCCGGCGCGCGTTCCCTTCCGTCACGTCACGATCGGTCCTCCGCGGACCATCTTCGCCTCTTTGACGCTCTACATCTGAGTCACCCCGAGGAAGTCATCATGAAGCTCGCTCGCCGTCTCGCCGTCACCGCCGCCACCATGTCCTCTGCCCTGCTGCTGGGGCTACTGCCCAGCGCCTGCGGCAGCTCGGGAGACAGCGGCACCTCCGGCAAGCGCATCGTGCTCGACGCGAAGCTCACCTCGAGCGACGCGAAGGCGCCGTTCACGAACGCCATGGGCTGGAGCGTCTCGCTCACCAAGGCGGTCGTCGCGACCGGCGCTCTCTACTATTTCGACGGCGCAACGATCTTCTCCGAGAACACGCCGCAGCCGAAGGGGCCGCTCGAGCGCCTCAACGACGCGTTCGGCATCCGCACCGCCTTCGCGCACCCTGGCCACTACATCCCCGGGAACGCCAAGGGGCAGATCCTCGTGGCCTCGTCGGGCAGCCTGCTCGCCGAGGACCCGCTCGGCGCCGGAGACGGCGTCTCCGGCATCGTCCGGTCGGCGACCTTCACGTTCCAGGCGCCGGCCCGGGGGCCGCTGGCCGGCGAGCTCGGCACCCACGTCGCCGTCCTCGAGGGGACCGCGACCAAGGGCGCCGACACGCGCCCCTTCCGCGCCGAGATCGACCCCGCCGACGTGCTCAACACCAAGAACGCCACGCAGGTCGAGGGCTGCCCGTTCGCCGAGACCGACATGGAGGCGGACGGTGTCGTCACCGTGAACATCAAGGTCGCGCAGTGGTTCGATCAGGTGGAGTTCGACACCGTGCCCGCCAGCGCCGACGGCAAGCCCGTCCTCATCCCGAGCACCGTCATCGCCCGCAACGAGCTGGTGCGCGGGATGAAGGAGGGCCTCGCCTACAATTTCTCCTACGCCCCGAAGTGAGCGCGCGCGCGCTGCGTCACCGCGGCCAGTAACACGTTCGCAATGATGCGTGCCACGACAGTGGCACGCATTCTTTCTTTCGTGCTACGTATGCCGGGCTGCAACCGCCCGGGGGCTTGCGGCGTACAAACCGGGCCCGGTAACTGCACACCGGCTCTTCAGGAGTGCCCATGAGAAGTGTCTTTGCTCTCGCCCTCGCCGCTTCGGTAGCGTTCGCCTGTTCGTCGACGTCGAGCTCGGACGGCCAGGGGACGGTCGCCTTCACGACTTACGGTGAGGACTACATCGAGTCCGAGATCGCGGCGGCCAACGTCGAGGACGGCTGGGTCATCAAGTACGAACGCTTCCTCATCACGTTCCACGACATCAAGGTGCGCGAGGGCGACGGCGTCCCCGCGGCGGCGATGCCTGGCTCGAAGCTCTTCAACAACAAGATCCCTGGCGACAAGTCGATCATCTCCTTCCCTGGCGTCCCGGCAAAGGCCTACGACCGCGTCAGCTACCGGGTCGCGCCTGCGGGCGCCGCGACCGAGCTCGGTCAGGGCGTCACCGACGCCGACAAGCAGCTGATGGTCTCGAACGGCTACGCCATCTACCTCGAGGCGACGGCCACGAAGGCTGCCGTCACCAAGAAGTACAAGTGGGGCTTCAAGCTGAACACCCTCTACGACCGCTGCAAGGGGGAGGTCGCCGGCAAGGAGACGGATGGCTCGGTCGTCACGAACGGTGGCAACGACACGATGCAGCTCACCACCCACGGTGATCACTTCTATTACGACGACCTCCAGGCGAAGGAGGCGAAGGTGCGGTTCGACAACATCGCCGCCGCCGACGTGAACATGGACGGCGAGATCACGCTCGAGGAGCTCGCCACGGTGAAGCTCGCATCCATCCCGAAGGCCAACGGGCCCTACGGTACCGGCAGCGCTGCCGGCATCAACGATCTCCGCCAGTTCGTCGAGGCGCTCTCGCGCACCGTCGGGCACTTCCGCGGCGAAGGCGAGTGCTTCGCGAGCGCCCAGCAGTAGTCTCCGCTGCATAGCGCGGCGGAGGGAGGGCCCAGGGCGCAAGGCGGTGGTGTCGTCCTCTCGCGTCGCCAGGGCGCCGCGCTGCTCCCCGTCGACGGCGAGCGTCGCCGCCTCGGCATCGGCTGGCGCCGCCTCGCACGCTCGTGGAGCGCTGCGCGCCGCCGTCCACCACGCGCGAGCCTCGCTGTCCATCCAGTCACCGGCGGCGGCGCAGCGCGCGAGCGCATCGCCAAGCGCCTGCGCGTCGCTCGGTCGCTGCGCCGGATCCTTCGCGAGGCACGCCATGACGAGACGCTCGAGGTCGGCGGCAGGGGAGGGGCGTTGGGCTGGACCTCGTGGAGGCGCGTACCCGCCGGAGTCGGCGAGCCGCGTCGGTGCGCTTGGAGGACGAGGTCGACGCTGGCCGCGGCGAAGGCATCCGTGCCGGTCAGCAGGTGGTACGCGACGCATCCCAACGCATAGAGATCGCTCCGCGCGTCGACCAGGTGCGGCGTGCTCACCGCCTCGGGGGCCATGAACAGCGGCGTGCAACCCGCGAGAACTGCGATGACGTCAGGCGCGAAGACGCGCTCGTCCGGGTAGTAGATCGGCAGCTCGGAAGAGAGGTAGACGCGCCGAC
>JAYTBL010000530.1:0-9558 GCA_043736975.1 Polyangiaceae bacterium | reverse complement strand
CCATGGCCTGGAGGAACCCACGACGCGATACGTGCTTCATGTTCGGGCTCCTAGTAGGTCGTGAAACCGGTGGCGGTGAGGTTCGAGGCGCAACCATGCGCCCAGCGACGACGCGGGTTCGTCTCCGCCGGATTGCCGTTGACGACGAGGTCGGCGCAGGCCGCCAGCTCGTCCGGCGTCGCCGTGCGCTGCCAGGCCTTGCGCTGGAGCGCCGCACACTCGGTCGCCGCGGTCGCCGCGGTCGGCGCGACCTGGAAGTTTGCGCCGGTCATCGTGTCGTAGCAGGTCGTGAACGCGAGCGTGTACGACGTGTAGAGGCTGACCGCGCCCTGCTGGGGCTCCGCGAACCAACGCGCCGGCGTGTCACCGAACGCCGCGACGTTCGAGGGAAGCGCCGCGGGCACCACGCCGAGCACGCGCCGGTACTCGGTCGCCAGCGACGTGAAGGGCTTCACGCGGCGGCGGTTGGTACCGATCTCGCCGGGCTTGCGATCGGCGACGAAGTCGGTCCCGGCGAAGCCGACGTGCGGGTTCGCCTCGCACGCCCCCGGGCCGGGAGGCGTGGGCGTGGTGGGCGACGGCGTGGGGGTCGGGTTGTTCGGATCAACCGGGCCATTGGGGTCGTTCGGGTTGTTGGGTTCGACAGGCTGGCCGCCGAGGCTGTTCGCGTCCTCCGCGGCGCAGGCGCCGACCAGGAAGAGAGCGGCGATCGTGCTGGCAATGAATGCTCGGTTCATGATCGGCTCCTTCACTCGCAGAACGCCGGGTCCTTCGCGACCACCGCGAGGGCTGACGTGATGAGCTTGTCCTTCTTGAATGCGGCGACGCAGGCGTCGAAGACCTTGCCTTCGCACGAGTACTCGGCCCGGCCGTAGAGGTAGCCGTACGCGAGGCGGCAGGCGTTGACGTCGAACGCCTCGTTCGTGACGAGCGCGGTGACGAGGTCCTTGTCGTTCGTGATCGTGACGCCGCCGAGGATGGCCTGCGGTCCGAGGACCGACGGGTTGAACACCGTGGCCTGCGCCGTCCCGGTCCGCGTGCCGAGCACCGCGGCGACCTTGTCGAGCGCGAAGTAGGGCGTGAAGTGGCAGCCCGCACACTGCGCCGATTTACGGCCGTTCGCCGAGATGTCGACGTCGGGCGCGTTCGTGGTCGCCGAGAGCTTGAGGCCGATGGTGTTCTGCATCATGCGATAGGCGGTCACGATGCGGATGCCCGCCGACTCGTTACCGGCGTAGCGCACCGCCCACTGGCGGCTGCGGAAGTAACCGAGGCCGTTCGCGTTGGGCGTGACCATCGCCTCGGAGTTGAGGTTGTTGGTGATGGTCGGGACGACGTCATACTGACCGACGAACATCTCCGACCACGGCTTGGCGTTGGTGAGGACGTACTTCGTCATGTAGTACGAGGCGTCTTCGGCGGGGATCGCGCCAGGCGTCCGGTTGAACTGCGAGTTGATGTAGCGCGAGAAGCGCTCTACGAACGCGGGGTCCGCGACCAGCGTCTCGAACATCGACTGCGGGTTGGCCGACGCGAGACCGGCGGCGGTCGCGCCGTCACCGATCATCGCCGTGTAGAGGCGCGTGGCGCACTTCTCGGCCTTCTCCTTGGCGTCGGACGCCGGATCGGCGTCGGCACGGCGAGGCGCGGACGTCATCGCGAGGATCACCCCGAGCGCGAGGGGCGCGACCGGCAAAAGGTTTCGCAATCTGCTCATGCTGCCTCCGGGGAGATGCCTGAGCACCCCACGTGCCGTGACCGCGGTAGTTCCGATCATTTGTTCTGGGCACAAGAATCCGCCGCAGAGCCGTGTTCCAGCCGCCCGAGGCGGATTGCGACAGTCAGGCGGTCAAGAGGTCGGTGCTTTCAGCAGAAGGCGCCGCGATCCAGAGACGGCGCGACCCCTCGAACGGCTGCGGCTCGGAGGCCGCACGAGGTGGATCCGAGACTCCGCAGGCGCGCGTCAGACGCGTGCGCAGAGTTGCGCAAGTTGCGCCACGTCACCCCACGATCAGCACGTGGACGTCCGCCAGGTTGTGGCCCGACGGCGCCTCGGCGAGGGCGGTGCCGAGCGCGCGGTGGAGCGCGCCGGTGTCGAAGCGCGCGAGCGCATCGTCGACGGCCGCCTCCCCGAGCCGTTGCGTTGCGCGGGTCGCGAACCGCTGGTCGACGATCGCGCCGCCCGTGCCGCTCTCTCCGTCGACGCCGTCGCTGGCGAACGCGGCGAAGATCACGCGGCGGAGCGGCGAGAGGCCGCGACCGACCAGCGTGGCGAGATGCGTGGAGCGCCCACCCGCGCCGGCGCGGGCGCGCATCGGCACCGCGACCGAGGGCTCGGCGACGCGGACGAACACCCCCGGCGCTCGCGCCGCGCGCGCGAGGTACTCGACGGCGAGGTCGGCGGCGCTCGCCTGCGAGGGCTCGAGCACCTGCACGCGCTCACCGGCCGCGCGCAGCAGCCGCCCCACCGCCACCGCGAGCGCCTCGGGCGACGCCACGATCTGCACGCGCGGCGGCGCGGAGAGCCGCGGCAGGGATCGCGCGAGCGGCAGCGCCGCGAAGTCGGGCGCGAACCGCCGCAGGATGCGCCGGGCATCGGCGACCGAAGAGGGATCGGGCACGGTCGGCCCCGACCCGACGTCCGCCGCGGTGCCGCCCACGACATCACTCGCGATGAGCGTCTGCAGCGGGCTCGGGCCCGCCGCGCGCGCGAGCCCGCCGCCCTTGAGGCGGGACAGATGCTTGCGCACGACATTGAGCTCCTGCACCGTGGCGCCCGAGGCGAGCAGCGTACGGGTCACGGCGCGCTTCTGCGCCAGCGAGATCGCGGGGATCGGCGCGGCCACCAGCGCCGATGCTCCACCCGAGACGAGCACCAGCACGGGCCGCGGCAGAGGCGAGGCCACCGCCGCGAGGCATGCCTTTCCCGCGCGGATGCTGCGCGCGTCGGGCAATGGATGCGCGCTGCGCAGCACGCGAACCTGCGCCTCGATCCCGGCGCGGCTGGCCTCCTCGTGGAGCGCATCGACCGAGGTCTCGTGGGACGTGACCACGAGGCACGTCTCGATCGCGGCGCCCCAGCGCGCGACCGCGCCCGCGGCCATCGCCGGCGCGGCCTTGCCGATCGCCACCACGCATGCCGGCAGGTCACCCGCGGGGTCGAGCGCGGCCCGTACGCGCTCCGCGAGATCGAGCTCGCCGAGCGCCGCGCGAAGGAGCTTCGTGAGATCTGCGCGCGTGAGCCGGCGACCTCGGAGCATCAGCGAGGGGCCCGATCACCGAGATCGACGACATGCGCGCCGAAGACCTGCTGCCAGCCCACGGTGAGGAGGAAGAAGAGGGAGCGGTCCGACGGGCTCTCGGCGTCGCGACCCGAGAGCATCGCGTTGCTCCAGCGGGCGCCGCCGTGGAGCCCGATCACCGGACCCGTGGCGCGCGGGAAGATCGGCACCTGGAGGCCGAGCCCGGCCTGGAGGCCCGGCTTGCTGCCGAAGCTCGCACCCGCCGGCTGGAGGAAGACCGCGCCGAGCTCGAGGCCGAGCGAGTCGATCGTGAGGTCGAGGTACGCGTTGCCGGTCTCCTTGCCCTGCAGCCACTTCGCGAGGAACAGCGGGCGGAGCTCGATGCCGCCCGCGAACGCCCGGCGCGGCTCGGAGCTGCTGCCGAGCAGCGGGCCATCCTCGTAGGTCGCGAACACGCCCGCGGTCCAGAGGTAGCGGAGGCGCAGGTCGAGCGCGGCCCGCGGCGCGCGGGGCCCGAACGTCGCGCCCAGCGCGAGCGACGCCGAGAGATCCCCGTCGATGCGCCCGTAAGAGGTGTCCGGACCATCCAGGGCGCTGGCGGTGCTCGCGATCGACGTCGTCGCGAGCGCGAGGAGTACCGCTTCGAGTCGCATCTTACGTGCCGAGCGCCCTCGTGATGTCGTCGCGCAGCTCGGGCGCGACGATGAGCCGCGTGCGCGACATCACCTGACCGGCGAGGCGCGCGAGCAGGAACGAGACGTCACTCAGCGGGCGCGCCGGGCCCTTCGCGTAGACGACCATCAGCGGCTCGGCCTCACCGCCGAACGGCGTGTCGCTCGCGACGTCGAGCGCGACGTAGAGATCGGGCGGTAGCCCCCGCTGCTTCGCGACGTCGCGCGCGATCTCCAGCGCCCGCTCGCGCCCCTCGGGCAGCGCCTGCTCGCCGTGCAGCTCGTAGGTCTTGAACAGCGAGCGCGCGCGCACCCGCTTGCAGAGATCGGCGAGCGGCGCGTCCTGCGAGGACTCCCATGCGTGCATCGCCACCGTGAGCGCCGCGTCGTCGAGCTCGAGGTAGTCGGCGAGCGAGGGCGGCGCGCCGTGCGCCGTCAGCTCGATGCCGCGCGGCGTCCCCACCAGGCGCTGCCCGTCGGCGATGAGCGCGCTCGCGCGCCCCAGGACGGTGCGAATCATCCACTCCGCCGAGCGCGTGGCCTTGTGCAGGTAGACCTGCTGGAACATGAAGAGGCGCGCGAGGATGAAGGCCTCGATCGCGGGCAGCCCCTTCGCGCCGTCGATGGCGAGGCCAGGCGCCTGCGCCATGCCCGATGCCATCGCGCCAAGCGGAACCGACCGCCGCGCCTCGATCGGCTGGAAGCGCAGGCTGCGGAACAGCCAGTCGAGATCGAAGACGCCGTAGCGCACGCCGGTGGAGTGGGCGTCGCGCAAGAGGTAGTCACATCGATCCACGTCGAGCGTGCCGCTGACAGCGCGCGCCAGGTACGGGAGCGGGTGCTCGCCGCGGACCAGCGCCGCCACGCGCTCGGGCATGTGGGGGTCGATGCTGATCAGCACCTGGTGCACGCCGGTCGACGGGTCGAGGATGATCTTCTCGGTCCACTCCTCGTGATGCGCCGTACCGGGGATCGCGTCCTCGAAGAGGTGCGAGAGCGGCCCGTGCCCCGCGTCGTGGAGGAAGGCGGCGGCCAGCGCGTCCTGCGCGCGCTCGCTGGTGACCTGCTGCCAGAACGGGAGCTCACCGTGGATCTGACGGAGCCGCGCGAGGAGCCGCTTCATCACGTGCGCCGCGCCGATCGCGTGCGCGAAGCGCGTGTGCTCGGCCCCCGGGAACGCCACCGAGGCGACGCCGAGCTGACGGATACGCCGCAGGCGCTGCATCTCCGGCGTGTCCATGAGGCGCGGGATGACGAGCTCCTCGTCGCTCTCGAAGGAGACGAGACCGTGCACGGCATCGCGGAGGATCATGGGCTCGTTCCGGGCAGTCTGGGCAGGGGGAAGGTTCGGATGCCTCCGTCGTCCGACCAGATGCGCACGAACGACGCCTCGTCGGTCGGGACCACCGCGGTGCGCTCCGCGGCGACCGCCTTCGCGCCCAGCACGCGCTCGGCATGCCAGGTGGCGCGGAAGACCCCCTCCTTCACGGTGCCGACGGACCACGCCATCGGCTCGGCGGCGGCGGCGAGCGTCACCGTGGTCTGGCCTCCCACGAGCCGCGCCTGCACGTCGACCTCGGGCCCCTGCGGCTCGGCGACGCCCTCGGCGCGCTCGATGGTCACGCCCACGCCCTCGCGCAGGAGCCGCGCCCGCGCGGTGGCGATGGCGACCGGGCTGCGGTCGGAGATCACCGCGCGCCGTCCCAGCGCATGCGCCGCGACCGCGGTCGTGCCGCTGCCCGCGAAGGCGTCGACCACCAGCCCGCCCGGCGGCGTCGAGCAGGCGATGATGCGCTCGAGCAGCGCGCGCGGCTTCTGCGTCGGGTAGCCAGTCCGCTCCGACGAGGCGGCGTGACGGAGCGGCGGCACGTCGGTCCATAGCGCGTCGACGCGGCGCTCGCGGCACCAGACGCCGTCTCCGTTCTTCACCAGGAAGTACTTGATGTAGACGCGGCCGCTCGCGGTGCGGTGCACCCGCCCCAGCTGGTCGAGCTTCGCGATCGATGCGTCGGTGTAGTCGCCGCGCGGCGCGCTGGTGAAGGGGCGCCCCTGCTCGTCGGTACGGATCGTCGACGCCTCGATCGGCTCGAGGCGCGTGGGCGGGAGGATCGTCGCGCCCGGACGGCCATAGACGACGATGGTGTCGAGCGTGCGCCCGAACTGTCCGCTGGTCGCCTGCCGGCCGAGGTTCGGCGCGCGCCGCCAGACGATCTCGTTCAAGAACTGCTCGCGGCCCAGCACCTCGTCGAGCAGCGCGCGCACGAGGTACGAAGCGCGCCAGTCGACGTGCACCCAGACGGTGCCCTTGGGCGAGAGGAGGTCGACGAGCGCGTCGAGCCGCGGCGCGAGCATCTCGAGGTACGAGCCGAGCCCGCCCGCCTTCGAAGTCCACGTGTCCTCGTAGGCCGGCGTCCGCACCACGCGACCGTCGGCCGGGCCGTCGAGCCGCGACTCCGCCACATAGTTGCGATCGGAGGCGTAGGGCGGGTCCACGTAGACGAGGTCTACCTTGCCGCGCAGCCCCTCCAGCGCGAGCGTGCGCGTGAGGTCGAGCACGTCGCCGTGGAGGATCCGCGCCGCTGCATCGTCGGTAGTGCGGCGCGCCGGCGTCACGTCGAAGACGCGCGGAGCGGCGCGAGGTCCGGACTGCGGCGCACCACTCTCACCCACCTCATCGCCGGTGCGCCACCGCCGCCCCGGCCATTCGAGGCGCACCCCGACCTCGCGCGTGCGGGCCACGTTGGCTTCGCTGGGTGGAGGAGCGGAGGCGAGACGACTGCGCGCGGCCATGGATCGAGACCTTACCACCCCACTCGTGTGCACTGACCTCGGGATTGCGGTAGAGTCCCTGGAATATCGTGGGGGCACGCTTACAAAAACCACTGAGGCTCGTGGACATCCTGAAGGCGTTGCCGGATGCCGAGCTCAGCTCGCTCGTCTCGCGTCTCGGGGTCCGCATCGATCCGGCGAAGCGTCTCGATCCGCCGCAACAGATCGCACGCGCGCTCGTCGCGCTGCCCGACGTACGGGATCCGAGCCGCCTCCCGCCCGCGAGCGTCGAGTTGCTCCATCGCGTGGCCGAGTCGCGCGGGACGCTGATCGTGAGCGCCGTGCCGCCGGCGCTGCAGCCGCTCATCGAGCGCGGCATCGTGTTCGCGCGCTCCGAGAGCAAGGGGCAGGTCGAGCTCCTGCTCCCCGCCGCGTACCTCGTTCAGCTGCGGGCCTGGGAGGGCGAGGACCCGCGCGGCATGCGCGCGCTGCTCGCGCAGGCGCCGTTCGAGACCGTGAGCGCGATCGCCGGCCACTACCTCGGTCGCCCCGCCACGCCGCCGATCGCGCTCTCGCTCGAGACCGCCTGGGAGGTGCTCGGCGAGCACGACAAGCTCGCCGAGGAGATCGAGAAGCTCTCCGCCACCGAGCGCCGCGTGCTCGAGGGTGTGGAGATGCTCGGCGGCGAGGTCGACACCGAGGAGCTGCTGGAGCTGGAGCGCGAGCCGCTGCGGCTGCGCACCGCATCGGGGGCCACGCCCTCGCGGCGCGGCGTCGGCTTCTCGCTCGAGCGGCGCGGCCTGCTCATCCCGATGCATCCGAACCGCCACGTCGTGCCCACCGAGGTCGCGAAGATCATCGGCCACGCGCGCAACGCCGAGCGCGAGGCGCGCCGCGAGCAGGTGAAGACGTTCGTCCTGTCCGGCGACCACGCGCCGCGCCGCGCGCGCTTCTCCATGGACCCGGGCGCGTTCGCGATGGCGCTTGCGCTCGCCATCCGCGAGCCCGGAAACGAGGTGCGGCCCGGCATCGGTACTCCGAAATCGATGGTGACGAAGCTGGCCACGCGCTTCGGTCGCGAGCCCACGCAGGTCGCGCTGACCGTCGCGCTCTCGCGCGCGGTCGGTCTGTGGGATGCGTCCGCGATCAGCGCTAGCGCGCCCCCCGGCTCGCTCATGCTGCACGAGCTCTCGCGCCTCCTCTTCCTCGCGTGGAAGCGCGGCGGCGCCTGGGACGAAGCGCGCAGCGAGCCCGAGATGCTCCGCCTCCCCGCCGATCAGCGCGACTCGAGCGCGAGCGGCGTCGTGCGCGATCTCGTGCTCGAAGCGCTGCGCGATCTCGGCGAGAGCCGCTGGATCCCGTGGGCGAGCCTCGAGGGGTATCTCCGCACCGATCACCGCATCCCGGGCGTCGAGCGCCTCCTCCGGCGCTGGGCCGAGCGCGTGGGCGTCCCGCCGGTGCCGCCGATGGAGGTCGCGCGCCGCGTGATCCTCGAGAGCCTCCCCTCGCTCGGCATCCTCGACGTCGGTGAGGACGATCCGACCGAAGGAGACTTGCAGGTCGCCATCCGTCTCACGCCGCGCGGCCGCGCGCTCGTCGCCGACAAGGCGCCCACGCACGACGGAGCCCCCTCCAAGTTCCTCGACACGCACGTGCTCCGCCTCGGCCCGACCGCGAAGGTCAGCTCGATCCTCGGGATCTTCGGCTTCGTCGACGTGGGGCGCGCCGCCGAGACGCTCGATCTCGTGGTCGCCCCGCAGACCCTCGCGCGCGCGCTCTCCGCCGGCTACGAGGCCGACTCGCTGCGGCAGCGCATCGAGGCCCTCGCGCCCCTGCCCGAGACGCTCTCCCGCACCCTGGCGGCGGCGAGCGTGGTGGTCGGCCGGGGCACGTACGTCCCGGCGAACGGCTTCCTCTGGGTCGACGACGGGAACGTCCGCGAGCTCCTGCGCACGCGACGCTCCACCTCGGAGCTGTTCCTCGAGCCTTCACCCACCGGCGGTCTGCTGGTGTCGGCGGCGGTCGATCTCGATCGTCTCGTCCGGCGCTGCCGCACCGTGGGCATCGAAATCGTCACCGACGGTCAGGTGCTGCGCGCGCGCTCGCTCCCGCCCCCGAGCACCTCGGGCGCGCACCGCAAGTCCTCCTCGACGCGCATGCCGAAGATCGACAAAGCCAGCGAGTAGCCTCGTGGCTAGTTGTTGGCGGCGCCTTCGGTGATCCAGAGCTTCAGCGTGTCGAGCTCGGCGTCGCTCAGGCGGCCCGTGGGGGGCATGCGGTCGCCGCAGACGCCGTTCGGGCAGGCCGGGATGAAGTCGGTGAGATCGCCGATCACCTTCGCGTAGAGGAAGCTCTTCGCAGGATCGCGCGGGACGACAAACTTCCGGCCTTTCGCGGTGCGGCTCTCTCCCATGAGGTCGGCGTAGATCCCGTCGGGATCGCCGAGCGGCAGATAGATCCCGACGCCCGGGTTGCCGCTGCGATCGCCGTGACACGAGCTGAGCGCGCAGGAGCCGGTCAGGATCGGCACCACGTCCTTGCGGTACGAGCGCGGCTCGCCGGCTGGCGTTCCGCTGCTGCTACCGCTCGCCGGCCCGCCGCTGGAGATGGTCGAGGGGCCTTCGTTCGAGCAAGCTGCGAGGACCGACGCGGCGACGACGAGCAAGACGAGCAAGACGAGCGAGACGAGCGAGACCGGAAGCAGACGCATCTGCGTCAGCCTATCAGGTCGTCGGCTCGGCACGCAGACGGTCGGTGATCCAGTCGTCGGCCGCGCGGCGCGCGGTATAGAGCGCGACCTTGCCGGCGCGCACGAACACCTCGGCCGGCAGCGCGCGGCCGTTGTAGCGGCTTGCCATGGAGTAGCCATACGCGCC
>JAYTBL010000529.1:0-3973 GCA_043736975.1 Polyangiaceae bacterium | reverse complement strand
GCTGTTTCTCGTCGCCGTCGAGGAGAACGATCGTCTTGCGTGCGCCGTCGGGATTGCGGCGCTGGGCCTCGTCGAACATCTCGGCGATGCCCTCGGCTTGGCTCTTGGTGACGCTGGCCGCGACGCCGTCACGACGGCCATGCGCTTGTCGGAGCGCCGCATCTTCCGCTGCGCCATCGGGTCGTCGCGCACAGCGCCCGCCTTCGCGGCCGCCGCGTCCTTTCGCGTCGCTTCCCGCAGCGCCTCTGGCCGCATCGTGATGCCCTTGCCGTCCGTCGACATCACCTGCAATCCGCGCGCCGAGAGCGTGTCGTTCGCGGGCGGCGTCCGCGTCGCGTAGAACGCGTCGAAGTCCGCCGCGGCACGGACGACCTCTTGCTCGACCTGTCGCTTCGGGACGTGCCCCGACGTCGCTTCGTCCACGCGCTCGACGCTCCGGTCGAACGACGCCTCGATCGCTGCGCGAGCGACCTGCTCGCGCAACGAGAGCGCGTAGAGCGCGGACGGAAGGCTCAGCATCTCGTCGAGCGGGAAGCGCGCGTGCTCGTCGCCCGCGAGCTTGAGGCCGTGGCGGCGCAACGTCATGCGACTGTGCTCGGTCTCTAGCTGCCTCACGCGAACCCGCACCTCGGCCCCCTCCGGGCGAACCCAGGATTCCACCTCCGCGCGCTCTTCAGCGAACAACGCGTCAAGGTGACCCTGAAACGTCCGCGTCGCGACCCGCGCCAGCCCCTCCGTGATCAGCTCGCCGAGCACCACGTGTGAGCACGCCCCAGCCTTCGTGAGGCGCTCGAACAACGATTCCAGATCGCGACGGGCATCCGCGAAGACATCGACGGACGGTGAGACGTGTGCTGCCATGGTCATGGGCGAGGCTCCGGGAAGGCGGTGTGGTAAATCGCCGTACCGGATTCTTCGCCCGCCTTTCAAGCCGCCCGACCGTGCCTTCACGACTTAAGTGGGATGGAGTGTGGAATCGACACACGTCTGGCCGCTCGAATGGAACTGCACCCCTTTGCCACCGCACATGCAGCGTTCCCGGGCCGTAGGTGGTGTGTCCGGTGTCGATGTTCACTGCCGCTCCGCCCGGTGCCCGCCATTCCGTGGGGAACGACTTTCCGTTCGCATCCTTGCCCCATTCCGTCACCTCAGACTCCTCCCTCGGTACTCCCGTTTTGGCGAAAGCTTCCTTCGCCGAGGTCAGCGCCGCGCGGCCAGGCTCTGGGCCCGGTTCAGCACCTTCTCGGCTTCGCTCGACGCCGGGCCCACGCGCTTGCCCACCGTGGTGCCGAACTCGTCGAACGGAATGGGAACGAGCGCGTCGGTGGTGGGGCCGCTGCGGAAGAGGTGGCATCCCCCACCGGGCGCGTCGTAGATCTGGACCGCGTGCTTCTGGAAGGGCTCACGCTCGACCTGCGCGGCCAGCGATACCAGACGATCGACCTCGGCGGCCGGCAGCGTCCCTTCGTAGGTAGTGCTTGCCGTGCCGCAGGAGCACGGCGAGCTCCTGCGCCGACTTGCCAGAGAAGGGGCGGCCCCCCGAGAACGTGTAGACATCGCCGCGCTTGTCGATCACCCGTCCCGAATGATGATATCCCCATGCGAAGTTGACGGACTCGCAACTCGCGATGAATGGCAATGAAGCGCCGGCGGCACGCGGTAGCGGACGGCCGGCGTCGGGCGGGGCCTTGCTGCCGGTCGCGGGCTCCTTCGCACATTCCACGGCGACGCCGACGATGCGCACGCTCGGTGGGCCGACCACGGCATCGAAGACGTTCACCTCGACGCGCGGGTCGATGCACGGGCCGTCGAGCGGCGGCTTCGCCAGGCGCAGCGTCAGCGTCCCGAACGTCTTCGGGAGCAGCGCCGGACTGGTCGGGCTGTTGCCGTGAGGCTGGAGGTCGACGGTGTCGAGCGGCGGCAACCCCTCGGATCTCGCTGCGCGCTCGGCGAACGCCTTGACGAGCGCAAGGCGATCGCCGGCGAACGGCGGCGCGTTGGAGGGCGTCGCGCGGACACCGCCGGCGCTGCGCTCGACCTTGTCGATCGGGATGCTCTCCGACCGCAGCCACGTCGCGAAGGGATCGGTGACCTCGGGGACGTGCGGCTGGCGAGCCTCGTTGAGCCTGCGCACGGTCCCCTGGAAGCTGGAGAAGTGCTTCATCTCTTGCTCGGACTTGTCGCAGCCGAAGCCCCACATGAGCGGAGTCCTGGTCGTCGCGTCGAGCTCCTCGAACGCGGCCTCGTAGTGGAGATTCGGGCACGCCTGGGCGTTCGGGAAGCGGCCCACCATGGCGCCGACGGCGCCCACGAGGCCCGCGGATCCTCTGAGCTCGGCCTCGCCGAGCGGGCCGTAGCCGAGGGAGTCACCGTGCGCCTTCATGACCGCGAGGAAGATCTCGTGCGGGAGCTTGGTGGTCGGCGCCTTCTGGACGAAGTTCACGATCGCGACGCGCCCGTCCTTGCTCGCGGAGATCCGGACCCGGTAGCCGTCGGCGGCGAGGGCCGCCTTCAGCGCCTCGACGTTGGGCGCCTGCAGGGCGCGGGCGGGCGGCACGGTCGCCGCGCCAGACGACGCGGACGAAGGGATCGGAGCGACCGGCAACGGCGACGGCGCGGCAGGCGCACAGGCGACGAGCGCGAGCGCGAGCGCGACGAAGGAGAAGGCGGAAAGGGCGCGCGGCATGACGGGAGAGCGTACTCCACGCGCAGTCAGGATGAGGCTCGGCATGGGAGACCGTTCGACCGCGCGAGTGCGGGAGTTGCGCGGTTTGTGATCCCGCGGGTGCTGCAGGCAGCGCAGCTCCGGCGGGAGCAAGGCTCGACTACCTCTGACGCATCCCATGGACGTGCACCGGCACGCGCTCGTTCGCGCAGCCCGGGACCTTCGCCGAGCACTTGCTGCGGATGCCAGGGGCGGCGTCGGGGGTGCGGCGCTCGAGGAACGCCGCCTCCGTCGCCTCGAGGACCGGGGGCGCGGCGTGGAGACCCACGAGCGCCAGGGACGCCGTCGCGCGGCTGCACCGCCAGGCCACGACGGAGCGCCTCGAGCGCTCCGAACGCATCGCCCGCGCCGCCGAACGTGACCGCGGCGGTGGCCCACGCGCTGTCGTCGAGCGGCGAGCGAGAGGCCGCGTCGAGGAAGAGCGGCGCGGCCTCGGCGAGGCGCCACGTCGCCGCGAGCACCTCGCCGCGCACGCGCTGCATGGCCACGGGCGGCGCCATGCCCGCCTCGTGCGCCGCCGCATCGGCGCTCGCGGCGACCGTGAACGTCTCGTCGGTGCGCCCCTGCTTCGAGGCGACCATCGCGATCGCGCCGAGCACCATCGCGCGCTGGCGCGGCGTCTGCGCGAGCTCGAGGGCGGCGCCGAGGGGCAGGCGGGCGTCGTCGAGGCGCTCCGAGAGCGCGTGCGAGAGGCCGAGGCCGTAGGCGAAGCGCCGCGCGAACGCGGTGGCCGGGGGCTCCGCCGGGCGCGCCGGCACCTGGTTCGGCTTTGCGTCGGCGCTGAGATCTCGGCCCGCACCACGTCGGTGATCGGCTGCACTCTGCGCGCATCGATGGATCGCGCGACCTTCTCGAGCCCCACCTGCCCGAACGATCGCCCGCGCTCGCTCTTCGTGTCGGCGCACGCGGCGCGCTGGAGCTCCAGGTTGCGCGTGCGATGACGGAGCCGCGCCGTCACCTCGAGCGGATAGCGAGCGGCCCGCGCCGAACTCGTGCGTCTCGCGCACGTCGAGGCGGGTGGTGAGTAGTCCGTGACCCATCAGCGACGCCGGGATTCGCCGTTCCCGGAGGCGTGCGGTGACGTCAGTCAGCCGAGCGTCTTCTTGAAGGCCGCGGGGGGGCATCTGCTCGAGCGGGAGGGCGAAGAGATCGCGGTGTGTCCCGAGGCGGTCGAAGGCCCACGTGAGGTACGCCTGCGCGTGGACCCCCTGGGCACGGCAAGTGGCGACGATGCCGAGGAGAACGCAC
>JAYTBL010000528.1:0-3974 GCA_043736975.1 Polyangiaceae bacterium | reverse complement strand
CAAGGCGCTCGGCATCGAGCACCCCAAGCTCATCGAGGGCGTCACGAAATACCTCGTGTCCCGCCTCGGCGACGACGGGACGCCGGAGCTCCGCATGTCGATCGCGGAGGTCCTGGCCCAGGCGAAGGAGCTCCCCGCGAGCAGCGCCGACAGCCTCTACGACATGCGCGACAAGCTCGACTCGTTCGGGCTCTCGAGCCTCGCGCTCGCGCTCTCCTCGCTCCCCAACCAGGAGAGCCGGGTGCGCGACGTGCTCGATCGCCTCGAGGCCTCGTTCGACGATCAGGGGGGCCCCGCCAAGCCCCACGACGAGCGCGACTGGCACTACTGGGGCTCCGAGGATCGCGATCGCGCGCAGGCCACCATCGCGCTGGTGAAGCTGCGCCGCGCCTCGCGCCTCCTCCCGGTGCTGAGCGGGCGCCTCTCGAAGGGCCTCGAGCACTACACGACGCAGAGCACCGCGTGGTCGCTGCTCGCGCTCTCCGACTACGTCGGCACGCGCAACCCCGAGGGCGGCGTCGACGTGAACGTGAAGCTCGAAGGGAAGATCCTCGACACCTTCAAGAAGCTGGGTGGCGACAACAAGGAGGTGCGCGTGCCGCTCGCGTCGCTCGCCGGCAAGAAGGTCACGCTCCGCCTCGACGGCGATCCCCAGACCCCGAGCGCCTTCGCGCTCGAGGCTCGCTACCAGCGGCCGCTCGAGGCTGGCGGTACGCGCGTCGCCCGCCGCGCCGCCAAGGGCCTCAGCATCCATCGCGCGTACAGCGACGCCGCGGGCAAGGAGCTCGCGCGGGGCGCGGTGAAGCCAGGACAGATCGTGCGCGTCGCGGTGCGCATCGAGATGCCGAAGCTCGACAGCTACCGCCTCGGCTACCTCGCGGTGACCGATCGGCTACCTGCCGGGTTCGAAGCACTCAATACCGATCTCGCCACCACCGGCTCCCTGCCCTCGCTGAGCTCGGACCATCCGTTCTTCGACGGGCTCTCCGGCTACGGCTCAGCGGCGAGCCACGTCGACCTGCGGGACGATCGCGTGCAGCTCTACTTCGATCACGTCTACGCGGGGCGCGCGGTGTACGCGTCGTACCTCGCGCGGGCCACCACCGCCGGTACGTTCACCGTGCCGCCGGGCCGCGGCGAGCTGATGTACGAGGCCGACAGCGAGGGCTACACCGACGCGGCGAAGGTGACCGTCAAGTGAGGATCCGGCTGCCTTCGCTGGGACCGCTGCGGTCTCTCGCGCGCTCGCGCGGCCTCCGGGTCGCGCTCGCGATCTGCGTGCTCGCCTGGGCGGGATGGCGCGGCTATCGCTGGCGCGTCGCGGCGCCGTTCGCGGCGGTGGCTGACGCCTCGTGGACCGAGGGGACCCGCATCCTCGCGCGCGACGGCCGCCTCATCGGCGAGCGCCCCAGCCCCGAGGGCCTGCGCGGCCACTCCACCCGGCTCGACGAGGTGAGCGAGCGCCTGGTGCTCGCCACCATCGCCAGCGAGGATCGCCGGTGGGCGAAGCACGACGGCGTCGATCGCCTCGCGCTCCTCCGCGCGGCGTCGAGCTACCTGCGTCACGGGCACGTCGTCTCCGGCGGCAGCACCATCACCCAGCAGCTCGTGAAGCGCCTCGATCACCAGGGCAAGCCGCACCCGCGCACGGTGCCGGAGAAGCTGCGCGAGATGGCGCGAGCGCAGAACCTCGAGGCGAGGCTCGACAAGCCGGCGCTGCTCGAGGCGTACCTGAACCACATCGACTACGGCCACGGGTGGGCTGGACCCGAGGCGGCAGCGCAAGGCTACTTCGGCACGCGCGCCAAGGATCTGTCGCTGGCGCAGGCCACGCTCCTCGCCGTGCTCCCGCGCGCGCCGAGCGCGCTCGATCCCTATCACCATCGCGAGCGCGCCATCCTGCGCCAGCGCGCGCTGCTGGCGAACATGCAGAAGCACGGCGAGATCACCGAGGAGGATCGCGATCGCGCGCTGGCCGAGGAGATCGTGCTCCGCGATCGCCACGCGAAACCGCCGCCGGTCGCGCAGCACCTGGTGCTCGCGAGCGCGCGCCGGGCCGCCCGCGAGAGCGCGAGGTCGCGCGAGGTGAAGACGACGCTCGATCTGGATCTCCAGCGCGACGTCGAGGCGCTCGTCCACACCCATGCGACCCGGCTCCTGCAGCGCGGCGCCTCGACCGCGGCGGTGGTGGTGGTCGACAACGCGACCGGCGACATCCTCGCGCAGGTCGGCAGCGCCGACTGGGGGGACGCGAGCATCGCCGGCGCGGTCGATCTGGTGCGCGCGAAGCGCCAGCCCGGCTCGACGCTCAAGCCGTTCGTCTACGCGCGCGCGTTCGAACGCGGCGTCTCGCCCATGGATCCGCTGGCCGACGTGCCCACCGACTTCGGCGGCGGCGCGCGCGCTACGGGCGGCGAGGGTCCGAGCGGCCCGATGACCTGGTCACCCGAGAACTTCGACGGCACCTTCGTGGGTCCGGTTTCGGCGCGCGAGGCGCTCGCGGGCAGCCTGAACGTGCCCGCGGTGCGGCTCGCCGCCGACATCGGGGCGAAGGATCTGGTGGCGCTGCTGCGCAGCGTGGGGCTCTCGCTGCCCGACGGCCACGAGCGCTACGGCCTCTCCATCGCGCTCGGCAGCGGCGAGGTCACGCCCCTCGAGCTGACCGAGGCCTACGTCACGCTGGCGCGCGGCGGCGAGCACATCACGCTGCGCGAGCGCGCCAGCGACGCGCCGGCCGCGCCGCGCCACGTGTTCGACGCCTCGGCGGTCGCCGCGGTGGCCGATGCTCTCTCCGATCCCATCGCGCGCGTCCGCGGGCTGCGCACACGCGGGCCGTTCGAGTTCGCCTACCCGGTGGCGGTGAAGACCGGTACCAGCACCGCCTTCCGCGACGCCTGGACCGCGGGCTTCACGCACGAGCGTACCGTGGTGGTGTGGGTCGGGAACGCTGACGGCCGCGCCACCAACAAGCTCACCGGCGCGGTGGGCGCGGGCCCGCTCTTCTTCGCGACGATGAAGCGCGCCATGGACGACGTGAAGAACCGCGCGCCGCTCTACGCCTCCGGCCTGCTCGACGACGCCGAGGTCTGCCCCCTCTCCGGCCAGCGCGCCACGCACGCCTGCTCCGATCACGTGCGGCGACTCTTCCGGCACCGGCACGCGCCCGAGCATTCGTGCAGCATGCATCAATTTGCCGTTGCCCGGGCGGCGCCCCGCGGCGAGGCGCCGTGGCAGTGCGACCCCGGCGGCGCGCAGCCCGTCGTGCTGCTGCCCTCGGTCTTCCACGCGTGGCTCGCGGAGCGTCCGCTGGGCGCGCCCGGCGCCGACGTGCACGCCGTGCCGTGGTACCTCGCGGGGCGCGTCCCGGGGTGCGCGGCGCCGGCGGCCGAGGAGCCGCGCATCGTGGTGCTCGCCCCGCGGGACGGCAGCGTCCTGCAAGCGGACCGCGGCGCGGGGCCTTCGCACGACGCCATCGACCTCGCTGCCGAGACGCACGGCCTCTCCGCCGAGCAGGCGCTCGAGGTGCTGGTCGACGGGCGCTTCGCCTCACGCCTCGAGGCCCCCTACCGCGCGCGCATCACGGTAGGCCGCGGCGATCACACGGTCGAGGTCCGGCCAGCGGACGGCCGCGTGGCCGCGGTGCTCGGGCGAGCGTCGGTGAGCGTGCGGTAGCTGCGCTCCGAGGTCGGGGGGCTACGAACCCCTTCAAACGGCCCATACTCGCCTGCGGGTCCCCTGGCGGTGCCGCTACCGTCACGCTGCGGGCTGACGTCACCGCTGCTCCCTAGCTCGCGCACCGCCTCGCGGGTGAGAGCGCTACCGTGCGCTGCGGAGTAACTTCGCTGGGCAAGCGGGGAGGCAGGCCGCAAGGTTGGTACGATGCGAAGCTCCTTCTCGATCGGGCGGTCCGGGATGGCCCTCGCGTTCCTGGTCACGCTCTTCACGCTGGCGCTGACCGCGCGCGCCGCAGGGAC
>JAYTBL010000527.1:0-9564 GCA_043736975.1 Polyangiaceae bacterium | reverse complement strand
CGGGCGGGTATTGCGGGCTGGCGCGCGCCCGTTAACATGGAGCCATGGCAGATCCGGCGCGGCCGAAGAAGCGAGAGCGCGCGGCGCTGCGCACGGCGCTCCTGCTCGCGGCCGCCTACGCGCTGCCCATCGTCCTGAACCGGACCCAGGTCTTCGGCTTGATCGACATGGAGCTGTGGCGCTCGAGCCCCGAGCTCGACGATCTCTTCCGGATGGTCACCAACGTGCTCGTGCCCGCGTTCTTCGCGGCGCTCTCGGCCGCGACGCTGGGCGTCGCGCTCGGCTTCGTCGTGCGCACGCTCGCCCGCGCGCGCGTGCGCGCCGGGCTCGCCGATCCCCTCGACCGCGCGCGGGCTTTCGTGGCCGCGCATTCGCCAGCGCGCGCGCGCCTGCTGGCGGCGGCACCGGCGATCGCGTGGGTGGCGATGACGACGCGGCATCACCTGCGGAGCGCGGCGGATCAGACGATCTATGCTCTTCTCCCAGGCATCGTGCTGCCGGCGCTGGTCGCGCTCCTCGGGCACATGATCCTCGCGCGGCGGGGGCTCACGGCGCTGCTCGCGCCCACGCTCGACGAGCAGGAGGCGAACCGCGAGGAGGCGCAGGCCGAGGGCTTCACGTTCGACGCCGTCGCCGTGACGCGCGAGACGCGCGGCGCGGTGGGCGGGCTCGCGGGCGTGTCGGTGGCGATGGCGCTCGCGGTGATCCTGTTGCCGGTCTCGAGCATGCGCAGCCCGGCGTTCCTCGCGGCGCTCGTCGCCTACGTTGCGCTGACCGCGGGTGCGGCCGCGCTCTTCCGCCGCGCCTCGCGCGTCTCGATCGGGCTCGACGGCGTGCTGGTCCGGGGAAGCGCGCGCACGCGCTTCTACGGGTTCCGTGACGTCGACAGCGCCCGCGTGAGTGGGAGCGATCTGGAGCTGCTCCGCGGGACGCGGGTGGTGCTCCGCTTGCAACTCCACGGCAAGGACGCCGCGCGCCGCGACGCGCTCCTCACGCGCCTGCAGGCGGCAATCGCGCGCGCCAGCGCCGAGCGCGACGAGCCGGTGGCGAGCTTCGTGAGCGGCGCCTCGCGCGCGGACATGACGCGCGCCGCCGAGGGCGGCGGCGACTATCGGCAGCCGGCGGTGTCACGCGAGCAGCTCTGGTCGGTGCTCGAAGGCCCGGCCATCGACAGCGCGGCGCGCAACGCCGCGGCCGAAGCGCTGGCGGGCAGCCGCGATCCCGCGGAGCGTGCGCGGCTCCGCATCGCCGCCGATCGCTGCGCGGAGCCCGCGGTGCGCACGCGCATGCAGGAGCTCCTGGAGGACGAGGACGAGGTCGCCCCGCTGAAGCGCGCCCTCCCGGTTCCCTAGGCGGGGGCAAAAAGAGAACAGGAACAGGCCTCACCGGTCGCCCCGCGCCGCCAGACCGAATCGCTCCGCCTCTCGCCCCTTCGGCGGGTTGGAAGGAGAGGCCCCCTCGCGATTTGGTGAAGATCCTTCACCATCTCTGGCCGCCAACAACCCCTCCTCCTGGACCGCGCCGCCCACCACGCCGCGCGCCGCGCGCGCGGTCGCCCCGCGCCGCCAGACCGAGGATTTCCGCGCGCCTCGCGCCGCCCGAACACTGATTGACGGCGCGGCGCTGCGGATAGCCTCGGCGAGCGCGGCCACCGCCCCCGATGGTTTAGGATCTTCACCAATTTCCAAAGACGCCCGTCGCCGGCGTACCCAAACCCGGTAGCCGGACCTTCGGCGGGTTGGAAGGGGACCGCGCGGCGCTACTTCGGCGGGTTGGACGGCGGCGGGGCGCAGTCGCCGCCGCCCTCGATCTGCGCGTTCACGCGGAACGTGTTCAGCCGCTGCCAGCTCTTCGCCATCACCTTGGGGATCGTGCCGTCCTCGCGCACGTTCGTCACGTGGTACGCGTGCTGGTTCCACACGCGGCGCGTCGGGATCCAGCGCTTCGTCTCGTCCTGCAGCACCTCGACGGTGTGCTTGTAGGTGCCCACCCCGCCGTTGCCGTTCGAGACCACGATGATGTCCGCCGATTGATCGTTGTCGACATCGGCGACCACCGGGTACTCGATGAGGGTCCCCGAAGCGCGGCTCGCGTTGAGCCGCACCTGGCCTGTCTTGCCGTCGAACACGTAGAGCTTCGACTGGTCACCGTACACCGCCTGCGCGGTGCCGCCGCCGAGGAAGTCGAACGCCGTCGACGACGCGAGCCCGCTGTTGTCGTCGACCGGCGCCGACCAGATCAAAGAAAGCCCGGTGAGCCCCACCTTGTACGCGCCGTACTTGGTGCACGTCGACGCCGAGATGTCGGCGATGCCGTCGCCGTCGAAGTCGGTCACCGCGCCGGGCTTCGACCAGCAGTTCGCGCTCGTCGCCTCGCCGGTGAGGTTGATGGGCCCGTACTTGATCTTGCCGTCGTGCTCGAGCACGAGGATGCCGTCGTTCCGCGCGACGAAGATCTCGGGCTGCGGGTCGGCGTCGAGGTTCGCGACTTGCGGCTGTCCGGGCGGGCCCGGGATGGTCCAATAGACGCTGCCGTCGGCATGGTACGCGGAGTTACCGAAGATGACCTCGAGCTTGCCGTCGCCATCGAGATCGGCGGCGGTGTTGGCGGGGCACCAGTACGAGCCCTGGAACGACGTCACGTCATGGAAGAACTTGCTCTTGCCCTTCGCGTCGAAGACCTCGAAGCCGGCGATGATCTCGGGCGTGCCGTCGCCGTCGAGGTCGTAGATGGCGATGGCGTGGCAGTAGGAGTTGAAGTTCGCCTTGTACTTGCCGACGTCGGGGCCGGTCCACTTCAGCTTGCCTAGGTTGTCATAGACGACGACGTGACCCTGGCGATCGTTGGCGACGATCTCCGGGACGCCGTCGTTGTCGAGGTCGCCGAACGCCGGCGTGATGTTGCCGTCGATGTTGTCGATCACGGCCTCCACGCGCCCGTCGTTGCCGGCGAGCATGTAAATCGAGCCGGGATTCCAGACCGTGATCAGCACGTCCGGCGTGTCGCAGAGATCGACCTTGCCGTCGCCGTTGTCGTCGGTGAAGTTGCCGACCAGCGGGGTGACGATGCTGCCCTGCTGCGAGCTGGGCGCGGGCATCGGCTCGGTCCAGGTCCACTTCGTGACGGGCTTGAAGGAGTTGGGCGGAGCGCTCTTGGTGCACTCGAGCCCGCCGCCGTTCAGCTCGTCGACCGGCACCTTGCACTTGTCGATCACGGGCTTCGGCGCATCGGCCGCGCCGTCGCCGAGCCCGGGTGTGAAGGGCGGCGGCACCTCTCCGCCATCGACGTCGTCAGTAAACGTGCGATCGCTCCCGCCGCCGCATTGCAGGAACGCCAGCCCGGCGCCGAAGGCGCCGATCAAGAACAAGCTTCGGGGAAGTCGACTCATGCCGGGCATGTGTACGCCAGCCGGCCCCGCGATCTCCCCTCAGGGCGTGGTGGGGGGCCCTTCGATGGGGCCGCGATCGCGCGGGGACTTGTTCAAGGTGAAGGGGGCAGCGCCGCGCGAGAGGGTGGCCGAGGCCTGCGTGACGAAGTCCGGCTTGAGCGCGACGTCCACCTGGCGGCCGCTCAGCGAGCCGTGGCACTGGCCGCACAGCGAATCGAAGAACTGCGCGCGGAACGACTGGTTCGCGGACTCGCCGGGCGCGAACACCATCGATTCGCGCTGGAAGCGCGGCAG
Source organism: Polyangiaceae bacterium (assembly GCA_043736975.1). Classification (GTDB taxonomy): domain Bacteria; phylum Myxococcota_A; class Polyangia; order Polyangiales; family Polyangiaceae; genus Labilithrix. The sequence goes on along the minus strand of JAYTBL010000527.1, from coordinate 5,882 downwards.
CTTTCGCTCGCCGGAGAGCTTCGTGTCGGGCAGCTTCAGCACGATGGGCAGGCCGCCCGGGACCGCGAAGCGCGTCGAGCCGTCCTCCTTGAGCGCCACCGGGCCCAGCGAGCGGCGCCGCACGTAGACGCGCCCGAACGCATCGCTGACCACGTTCGCGCCGCCCTTGTCGAAGGAGTCGACCTCGAGCGGCGGCGGCATATCCTCGTAGACCGTGAAGGTGTTGATCTCGGGATCGACCAGCTGCCCGGTCGGCGTGTTCTGGAAGAGCAGCGACGACAGCACGCGCATGTCGAGCACCGTGATGTCGGCGTCGGACCTGCTCGGATCGACGGAGGTCGTTCCGTTCGGCTCGTCGACCGTCGACACGAACACCGGCCGCAGGAGGCGCGCGTACACGCCCACGGCGTCGACGTCGGCTGCGCCAGCCTCGCCCAGCAGCTTCGTCTTCGCGCCGGTCGACGACGTCATCACGTACACGTCGTAGTCGCCGTTGAATGCCGCTGCGTCCGCGGCGGCGCCGAAGCTCACCAGCAGCTGTCCGCTCGGGAGCGGCGCCGGCGACGTGTACAGCCCCGACGTCGGCTGCCCGGGGAACGCACTTGCAGCCGGATCGGGCGAGCGCAGCGAACGCAGGAAGAACGCCGGATCGGGCGACTGGAGCTGCGCGGGATCGATCACCCCGGGGTCGATCGGGTAGTCGGCGGGGTTCGTGCTGCGGAAGTCGATGCCCAGCGAGCGATTGATCACGCCCAGCGTGCCGCCGCCGTGGGGCGTGGCCGGAGTGCGGAAGATGCTGACGAAGTCCTTGTCGGCCAGCTCGACGACCTCGGTGGCCTCTGGATAGCCGATCGAACCGCGCTGCGCATAGAGGGGGTGGTAGTCGCCGCCGTCGAGGTTGATGCGCCGGAGCGCCAGCTGCGAGAAGCCCGGTGCGCGCTTCTCGGCGGTGAAGATGAGGCGTCCGTCGCTCATGAAGCTCGGCGAGCGCTCCATGTTGAGCAGGTAGGTGAGCTGGCGCACGCGCCGCGCGCCGCCTTTGCCGGGATCCGGCTCCCACGAGTAGAGGTTCGCGTTCGGCTTGGTGGGGTCGGCCGGGGTGCGCTGCGGCCCCGTGTAGTCGTAGGACTCGGTGCGCAGGTTGCCGCGGGTCGAGGCGAAAACGATGCGCGGCGCCCCGCCGTCGGGCGGGGCGTACGTGGGATCGAAGTCGTGGACGAGCAGCCCGTTCTGCGAGGGCGGATGGGCGTTGATCTCCGGGTGCTTCGCGCAGCCCGTGCCGTCGGCGTTCATCTCGTAGACCGCGAGCGGGTCGGCCGCGCTGCTGCGCGCCGCGAAGGTGACCTTCGTTCCATCCCACGAGACCTGCGGGCGGCGGATGTCGGCGGTGGCGGAGTCGAGGCCGCAGCCCGCGGTCAGCGACTTCTCCGCGCCCACCGCGCTCGCGACGCCGGCGGCCGTGAGCGTGACGGCGGCGCGCCGAAGGTCGGCCCCGGGCGAATAGAGATCGAAGTCCTGGGGGCGGGTCACGCTGCCCAGCGGGCGCCGCACGTAGATCACCGCAGAGAGCGGCGCGAGCTTGAAGACCGCTTGTTCGCGCTTCAGCCACTCGACCATCACGCAGTAGGCGGGGATCTTGTCGAGATTGCCGTTGTCGTAGTCGTGCTTGGCGTCTGCGCAGAGCTTGGGGTTCGCGGTGGTGGCGCCGAAGTCCTCGAGGAGCGGGCCGCCGCGGTGAGCGATCCCGGAGGGGTTGTCGCAGCCCGCGACGCCGCACACCTCGGGGCGATACAGGTTCTTGCGGATGATGCGGCTCGCGTTCGGGTCCTCGCTCTCGACGGCGAGCTGCGCCAGCGAGAGCTCGTAGTTCTTGCGCGTTGCCGAGAGCGAGAAGCTGCCGCCCGACCCGCCGCGCAGGCGGTAGTCGTGGAACATCGACGCCGAGTGGCACTGCACCATCATGCAGCCCTTCTTCACCAGCATCGGCTGGACCTTCTGCGAGAAGAAGAGGAAACCAGGATCGCTGTTGTCGACCACCGGCGGCCCGTGCGACTTCGCCCAGTCGGTGAGCGCGACGTAGCTGGCGTCTCCCGGGGAGGAGAACACCACGCCGCCCTCGTGGTAGGCGCCGCCCTGCGCCGGGGACAGCGGCCGGCGCAAGAGCTCGCTCTGCTCGGGCGTCTGCGCGAGGTACTCCTCGGCCGCGAGGTAGTTCCAACGCACCTGCTCGGCGCTGTCGCCACATGTAAAGTACAAAGAGTTGGCGATGGTGCCGTGGCAGTTGCCGGCCGCGCAGCTCGCGCCGTTCTGGCCGGCGCCTTCCTTGCCAGTGAGGACCGGGTTCACGGCGTCGCGGAACTGCGCGAAGTCACCGCGCGGCGGATCCTTGGTGACGTCGAAGCCAGCGCGCGTGGGCACGAAGGTGTTGCACGGTCGGCGCTCGACCGCAGACGGCGGAACGCCAGTGTTGTTCTCGGTGGCGCCGTTCTGGATCCAGCGGCGCAGCGTGGTGTAGCCGCTGCCGCTCGCGTCGAGGATCGAGCCGCCCGCGTGCTTGATGTCGGTGGTGATCGCCACCCTCTTGCCGTCGTAGGTCTGCACCTCGACCTGGAACGGCTCCACGTTCTTCACGAGGAACGCGGGCTGCTGGTAGGGCCCGTAGTCGAGCAGGAGATCGCGCCGCTTGGTGAGCGCGGCGAAGCTCGAGACGTCGAGGTTGCCGAGCGCGTTGCCGCGCTGGTCCTGCACGTGACAACCGGCGCCGGTGTTGGTGCGCACGCACGACGTCGTGATGATCGGACTGATGGTCCGCTCGTAGTACGTCGACGGCTCGGGCTCCTGCGTCTTGCACGACGCGGGCGCCATGGCCACGAACGCCGACACCGCCACGACGATCCCAGGGAGAAAGCGCTTCACACGTTGATTCTACAACGAGTTACAGACGTCGGAGAGCGATGGCCGCCTGATCGCGCACGAGCCCGTCGGGATCGCTTGCCAGCGCCTCGAGCGCGGTGCGGCCGCGCGCGTCGCGGACCTGGCCGAGCGCGTGGGCTGCTGAGCTTCGAACGCCGGCGTCGGCGTCCTTGGTGAGCGCGATGAGGCCGTCGACGGCGTCCTTCGCGCGCATCGAGCCGAGCAGGTCGGCCGCGCGGCGGCGGACCTGGACGTCGCCGTCGCCGGTGAGGCGCGCGACGGCGGCGATGTCCGTGAACGTGTTGACGCGGCCCGCCGAGCCGATCGCCGCGAGCTTCACGCGCGCGTCGGCGTCGCCGAGGGCCTTGGTGAGCGCGCCGCGTCCGTCGTCGTTGAGGCGCCCGAGGGCCGAGGCCGCAGCGGCGCGAACCGTGGGATCGCCGTCGCGGGTGATCGCGGTGGCGCACGCCTCCACGCCGGGGGCCGCGAGGAACTCGCCGAGCGCAGAGGCCGCGCTTGCGCGCCGCCTGGGATCGGCATCGTTCGAGAGCGTGTTCAGGGTCTTCTCGTAGACCTCGCCCGGACCGAACACGCCGAACATCCGGCGGCGCAGCCACCACGCCGCGATCTCGCGCGTGCGCGGGTTCGTGTCGTAGAGGAGGGGCTCGACCGAGGGAATGCAGTCGAGGCACTCGACGCGCTCGCCGTGCTCGAGGGTCTCCCAGATGTTCATCATCGAGCCCGAGGCGGCGACGCTCTTGATGCGATCGCCGGTCGAGAGGAACTCGATCTGGTCGGGCGGGATGTTGCCGTAGATGGCGGCGGTGCCGCCGGTGTTCTCGGTGACGTTGCCGGCGGTGGCCTCGGTGCCCGAGAGCAGCGAGGCGCACGCGAGCGCGGCGGCGGCGAGGAAGCCGAGGTGAGAGCCGATCTTCTTGTTGGTGAGGAAGCGCATGTTCTTCTCAGCTCCTCAGTACTTCTGTCCGGGCGCCACGGGGTCGCCGGCGAAGGGCACGAAGCCGGTGTTTTGACGCGAGTAGAACTGCCCACCCACGTCGATCGACCGGATGAGGTGCAGACGCTCCTCGTCGGTGAGCGTGACGCCCTTGTCCTCGGGGTGCATCAAAGGGTTGCCGTAGGCGAACGAGCCGTCGGCCGCCTTGACGTTGAGCTTCTTGATGAGGATCGACTCGCGCGCGTTGTTCACGATGGCCCACTTCGGCGGGATGTCGCCGATCGGCTTCGCGTTGCCCATGCCCATCTCCATCGTGGCCGGGAAGAACAGCGAGACATACGAGGCGGGGTACGTCTCCACCTTGCGGTCGTAGACCACGGTGATGGGACGGTTCGAGAGATCGAGGTACGGGATGGCGGGGAAGGACTGCGAGAGGCCCGTCGCCGGGTTCGTCGCCGTGACCGTGTAGCTCTTGCCGGCGAACGGATCGCCCTGGCCGCCCGAGTGGCACTGCACGCACTTCTTGTCGAGGATGTCCTGGACCATCAGCTTGGCCTGGGTGCCCGCGACGGGCGGGTACTTCACCGCGTCGATGGCCCACGGCATCTCGATCCGCTGGTCGATGGGCGTCGTGAAGTATGCCTGCGCCTGCGCCTGCTCGGCGACGGTCGGGTTCTGACCGATGCGCGGCGCGCCGATGCCGGAGCGCTGCTCGTGGCAGCCCACGCAGCGGCGATCCTCACCGGGCATGCCCTGGATCCACAGGCGCTGGTTGCGGATCGACATGCCGAACTTGTCGATGGGTTGGAGGTGCACGGGCAGGTAGGGCGGGATCTCCGCGAGCCAGCTGCCGTCCTTGTAGACCGGGGCCTCGCCGAGGATGGCGGCGCCCTCGTCCATCGTCAGGCCGAACATCGTGACGCCCTTGGCGCCCTCGCTCGAGAAGCCCTCGATGATGCGGACCTTCACCGCGTCCCTGAGCGCGACGTCGAGCGCGACGCCGCCCTCGCCGTAGACGCCGCCCTTCACGCTCTCCTTGAGGCTGGTCTTCGTGATGTCGACCGAGCCGATGCGCACCGGCGCGCCGGTGTCCTGGTTCTTGCTGACCAGGTCGCCGATCACCGGCGGCTCGGCGCGCGCCACCACGGGCAGCGCGTTGAGCGACCAGGTCTTGTTGCCGTCGCGATCGTTGTAGATCAGCTGGTTCTTCCTGGTCGCCGGGTCGTAGATGTAGATGCCGAAGTCGGGCGGCGTCAGCGACTGCTCGGAGAGGTCGTTGACCGGGCCGTCGGCCCACGAGACGAGGATGCGCCCGTCGGGCAGCATCGAGGGCTCGCGGTAGCGGCCGACGGGCGAGGGGCCGTTGCCGGTCGGGACGTCGGGCGTGAGGATCTCGTAGCGCGCGCCCTCCTCGTCGAGGCACGCGTGGCCGGACTGATCGGCCTTGTCGTTCATGCAGACGGGATCGGCGGCGTTGCGCGCGTCGATCTTCACGATCGCGCCGGCGTGGATGGTGCGGTTGCGCGTGGTGGCGATGCCGATCATCACGTTGGGCGCGATCTCGTGCACGCTGAAGAGCGCGTTCGAGGGCTTGCCGTGCTGGCCCGCCACCGCGAGCATCTGCGTGCCGTCGGGGTTGGCGGCGAAGAGCTTCACGTCGTTGACGCCGCCGAGGTGCTCCCAGCGCGAGTAGCCGATCTTGCCGTCGGAGCGGATCCAGGGCGCGACGGTGTGCGAGAGGTTCTGCGAGGCGAGCCGGCGATCGGCGTCGCCGCCCTCCACCGAGATGGTGGCGAGCTGCGTGACGACGCGACCGTGCTCGTACTCGTCGGCGCGGGTTCCCATCGCGGTGTACATCTCGTTCGTCACGAACGCGATGCGGCCGCCCGGCACGTAGATGGGGTTGATGTCGTCCTGATCGCCGCCGGTCTTGACGTGGATCTCGAACTTGCCGTCGGGGCCGGGGGTCAGCTGCGCAGTGTAGATATGGTAGTGGTCCTGGCCGTTGGTCTTC
>JAYTBL010000526.1:0-3977 GCA_043736975.1 Polyangiaceae bacterium | reverse complement strand
CCTTGGCGCGCTCGAGCGGATGGAAGTCGAGCCGCGTGTTGCCGTCGTGCACCTCGCCCTTCGCGCGGATGCGGCCCGCGAGGAAGAGGATGCGCTCGGCGCAGGTGGTCTTGCCCGCGTCGACGTGGGCCATGATGCCGATGTTGCGATGTCTGGTGATGTCGAGGAGCCGTGGCATGGAGGTGTCCCGTGCGCGCGGCGGTCAGGCGCCGCGCACGAACGAGAAAGTGGGACGACCTCAGTGTACAAAACGACCGAGGCCAGCTTCGCTGGCCGCGGAGCTGGCCTCGCTTCGGGTGACACGCTCGAACGATCGACGCGCTACCCGGGGCCCGCTCCGCGGTCTCCAATTTCGAGGATCACCCTGGGAGCAGTCATGGTGCCGTAGTCATGAGGCGCAGCGCGCCGTTCGTCCAGGTGCGGTGGCGCTCCCCAGCTCAGGGCGCGGCGCGGCGCTTGCCGCGGTGTACCACGATGGTACACTTCGATCGTGAAGCGCTACACGACGAGGGAAGCGCGGCAATCCATGAAAGCCGTCCTCGAGGCCGTTCGTCAGGGGGAGAACGTGGCCATCTCCGCCCCCCACAAGAAGACAGTCTACCTCACGATCGTCAAGCCCCCGCCGAGTGCGCGAGAGCTCTTCGAGGCCTGGCAAGAAGCGGCCGTCGAGCTCGTGGATGAGCCGCTCGCCGTCCGCGAGGTCGTCGGACATCGCAAGTTAAGACTTTGAAGTACTTGCTCGACACGAGCATCGCCTCTCTCCTCGCGAGGAGGAACAGGAAGGTCATCGCCCGTTACGCGGCAAACGTCGAAGCATGTGCGGTATCGAGCTTCACCTGGTACGAGCTCCAGTACGGCATCGCCAAGATGAAGCCTGGGCCTGTTCGTCAACAGTTCGAGGGGTTGTACCGAGTTCTCGAGCGATCCATCGTCGCTTACGATCGACGAGCGGCCGAATGGCAAGCGAAGGAACGCGTTCGCCGCACGTCCGCCAACTTCATCGATGCACTGATCGCCGCCACGGCGGTCAGCCGGGGCATGGTTCTCGTGACCCCGAACACCGCCGATTTCAAAGGATTCCGGGGCATCGAGCTCGAGGACTGGAGCCGCTGAGAGCCTTCCGACGTCGGCGCGGATCGGGAACACCCGCTTCGCGAACGGGTACGCGGCGGTACCGGAGAACGCCGCCCATGTTCGTCGACGAGGGCGTGGTGCCGGTGCCGGTGTAGCCGAGCGTCACTGACTCCGTGGGCGTCGAGTCGGACCAGCTGCGCTTCGTCGGCCAGGGCTCGCGGCGAATGCCGTTCCAAGGCGCCCGTTGACGCACCGCAAAAACGTTCGTAAACGAAGTGCCCTCTTGGCACTGATCGTCCAGAAGTTCGGCGGCACATCGGTCGGCTCGATCGACCGCATTCGCAACGTGGCGCGGCGGGCCATCGCGACGCAGAAGCTCGGCCATGACGTGGTCGTGATCGTCAGCGCGATGAGCGGCGAGACCAACCGCCTCCTGGGCATGGCCCACGAGATGGTGGCCATCCCCGACGCACGCGAGATGGATGTCATCGCCGCCACCGGCGAGCAGATCACCGCCGCGCTCACCGCGATGGCCATCCAGAACGAGGGCGGCCAGGCGCGCTCGCTGCTCGGCCACCAGGTGAAGATCCTCACCGACGGCGCGTTCACCAAGGCCCGCATCAAGACCATCGAGGGCTCGAAGATCTTCTCGACCGTCAAGAAGGGTCAGATCGCGGTGGTCGCCGGCTTCCAGGGCGTCGACGAGAACGGCGACATCACGACGCTCGGTCGCGGCGGCTCCGACACGTCGGCGGTAGCCGTGGCGGCCGCGATCGGGGCCATTGCGTGCGAGATCTACACCGACGTCGACGGCGTCTACACCACCGACCCCAACATCTGTCCTTCGGCCCGGAAGATCCCGCGCATCTCGTACGAAGAGATGCTCGAGCTCGCGTCACTCGGCGCCAAGGTGCTGCAGATCCGCAGCGTGGAGATTGCGATGAAGTACGGCGTCCCCGTTCATGTTCGGAGCTCGTTCTCGGAGGCCGAGGGTACGTGGGTCACGGGCGAGGACAAGTCGCTCGAGGACGTCGTGGTCGCGGGCGTCGCCTTCGACAAGAACGAGGCGCGCGTGCATTGCGTCGGCCTGAACGACAAGCCGGGCGTGGTCGCCGAGCTGTTCGGCGCGATGGCCGACAAGAACATCTCGGTCGACATGATCATCCAGAACGTGTCGAAGGAGTCGCTCGACCGCGCCGACGTCACCTTCACCCTCGCCAAGAGCGATCTCCTGCGCGCGAAGCCCTTCATCGAGGAGGTGGCGAAGCGCCTGGGCAGCCAGGAGGTCCGCTACGACGAGGACATCGTCAAGGTGTCGATCGTCGGCCTCGGTATGCGCTCCCACGCCGGCATCGCGGCGAAGATGTTCCGCATCATGGCGGCCGAGGGCATCAACATCCAGGCCATCTCGACCAGCGAGATCAAGGTCTCGTGCCTCATCCACCAGAAGTACACCGAGCTCGCCGTGCGCTCGCTGCACGACGGCTTCGGCCTGGCGATCGCGCCGGAGAAGCCGTAGCCGCCGGAGGCGTTCCGACGCGGCGTGGTTCCTGCACAAGCTCGTGCATGACTCTCCGCATCTTCTTCAAGTCCGCAGTTCTCGGTGTCTTCGCCGTCACGGCCGCAGCAGCTGGGGCAGCCTGCCACGTGGAGGAGCCGACGAGTCCGAGCACCGGGCTGACCAGGCCGGTCGATCCGCCGACGATGCCGGATCTGGGACGCGGCGCGTCGCGCACCAGCCAGGACACGCTCTACGGCGTGTTCGTGGGCGACGCGCTCGTGCGCTCGTGCTCGGGACCGGCGCCGTTCTTCGAGTTCGACTCCACCGATCCCAAGAAGGACCAGCCCACCATGCAGATGCTCGCCAACTGCATGATCGACGGCCCGCTCAAGGGCAAGACCATCAAGCTGGTCGGCCACACCGATCCGCGCGGCAGCGAGAGCTACAACGACAAGCTCGGTCTCGAGCGCGCCGGTCGCGTGAAGCAGTACCTCGTCACCCACGGCGTGAACGACAACCGCGTGCAGGTCGCGAGTGTCGGTGAGGACGACGCCCGCGAGGCACCGGAGAAATGGAAGAAGGACCGCCGCGTCGAGATCCAGCTCGTGCCGTGAGGTCAGGGGCCGCCCCACACGTACTCGAAGCGCAGCTGCACCGTCGTGTACGTGGGGTACGTGCTCATCCGCGTGAGCAGGAAGTGCTGGCGCCCGCCCACGCCCGCCGTGAAGTGCCGCGTGATCTGGTAGTCGAGGCCGACCCCCGCCTCGGCGCCGGGGATGATGAGCGGACCGTCGAGCGTGCCGCCCGAGAGGCGATAGCCGCCGGCGAGGACGCCCAGGTAGGGCACGAAGCGCATCACGTCGATCACGTAGCCGATGCCCGCCGTCGCGTACGCGACGTCGGCGGGGCGCGTGCGGGGTGACTCCGGGAAGTCCTGCTGCTGATCGGCGGCCACGCGCGAGACGTTCAGCTCCGCGAGGAAGAGGAACTGATCGTCGACGTCATACGTGTAGTGCGCGCCGATCCCGCCGCCCACGCTCATGGTCGACTTGTCGTCGACCTTCAGCATCGAGAGCGAGGGATCGAGCCCCAGATGATGCTGGTGCTCGAGCGCGCTCACCGGCCCCGCCGAGAGCAGCAGCGCGAGCGCGCTGCACGCGACGAGGGCTCCCTTCACGGTTTGTCCGCGAAGACGCGCTCGACCAGGCGCTTGAACTTCACCGCCGGCTGCGCGCCGCTCAGGAAGTACGGGCCGACCGTGAAGGCTGGCGTGCCGCTGATGCCCGCGTCGTCCGCGGCCTTGCGATCCGCCTCGATGGCCGCCTTGTGCGTGCCGTCGTCGAGGGCCTTGCCGAACTTCTTGAGGTCGAGCCCGATCTGCGACGCGTAGGCCTCGAGCTGT
>JAYTBL010000525.1:0-3978 GCA_043736975.1 Polyangiaceae bacterium | reverse complement strand
AAGGGATCGAGCATCGGCACCGCGACCACGAACACGATCACCGCCCATACCACCTGCGCGACCTTGCCGCGGACCACCGTGGCGAGCCCGGCGGTCGCAAACACGAAGAGGACCGGCATGAGGTGCGCGAAGAACCGGAAGAACCCGTACATGTCGCCGCCGGTGGTGAGGACGTACGCGACCGTCGCCGGCACCATCACGAAGGGCACGACGCCCCGCCGATCACGCCGCACCACCAGTAGCGCCGAGCCGAGGGCGAGCGCCAGCAGCAGACGATAATCGAGGAGGAACGCGCGACCGTACGCCCAGCCGCGCGCGCGGATCGCCTCCAGGCCATAGACCTTCAGGTAATAGGTATTGGGTAGCCAGTCGCCGTAATACAGACGACGAAACGCGAAATGCCCCACGGTGGGGAGCAGCGCCAGCGCGAGCCACACCAGCGTGGCGCGGCGGCGGCTCGTCATGTAGAGCGCGCACACGCCATACGCCGCGTAGACGTAGACACCGTCCCCGCGCGTCAGCGGGATGAGCGCCAGGGCGCCGAGGCCGACCACCTCCGGGCCGTGCTTCAGGAACCGCACCAGGAACACCAGGCTCAGGAACGTGAGCAGCGAGGCCTCGAAGCCCCACGCCGACCAGAGCACGACGTCGGGACACATGAACATGCAGACGAGGAGCAAGAGGCCGGCGAGCCGCGGCCGCGGCGCGAAGATCCGCAGCAACTGGAGGCTCAGCCCGAACGAAGCGCCGAGCAGCACGAAGTTCACGACCCGCACCAGCGCCGCCGCATGCGCGTCGGAGACGCCCGTGAGGTGGACGCCGGCCATCACGATCGTCCACAGAAAGTTGGTGTATCCCTCGACGCGGTCGCCGGGGTTCCACGCCAGCCCGTGCCCTTCGGCCAGGTTCCGGCCGTAGCGCATCGAGATCATCATGTCGTCGTCGAGCCAGAAGTAGCGCGTGCCGTCGATGACGCGGCTCGCCAGCATCGTCTGCAGGTAGAAGAGGTACGCGAGCGCGACCAGCGCGATCGCGAGCACGATTCTGTCGACACGCCGGGCCGTCACCGACCGCAGCGTAGCTCGTTTTCTCGGTGCGCCGTCGTCAGACCCCGCAGTAACCTCTCCCCATGACGCGCGTCAACGTCGTGACCGGTCTCGACGGGCTCCGCGTGTTGCGCCGAGCGCCGGCATGACGTACCGCGATCCGCTCGCCGGTCTGCGCAGCCAGGTGGCGGTGAAGCGCGCGGTGCTCGCCGACCGCGAGCGCGAGGTGACGCCCGTGCTCCGCGCTCTCCTGCCCGAGGCGGCGCGCGCGAGCATCGCCCGGCTCCGCGCCGCCGCGCTCGACGGCATGCTCGCCGCGTACGACGCCGCGATCGAGCAGTCCACGCGCCTGCGCTGGTGCGCGGACGACTGGTCGCGGGCGCGCGCGCGCTAGAGCGCCGAACGGTGCGCTGCTCCAGGCGCTAGCTTGGCGAGCCACGCCTTCAGCTGGCGCGCATTCACCGGATCGCCGACGCTCACCTTCTGCCAGTCGCGCCGTGCCTCGGCCGCGCGGCCCTCGAGGAACGCGAGCATGCCGCGGTCGAAGAGATTGTCGGGCTTGATCTCGAGCGCCGTCGTGCACGCCGCCTTGGCCGCGGCGCGCTCACCGAGACCCGCGAGCGCGAAGCACTGCGTACCGTAGTGGAGCGCCGAGCGCTCGCCCTGCACCTCCCCGTTGGCGACGGCGGCATCGGCATCGCTGCGAGCGCCGGCGAAGTCGCCCTGCTCGATCTTCACCCAGGCGCGGTTGTTGAGCGCTGTCGTGGAGGTCGGCTCGACGCCGAGAAGCGCGCTGTAGTCGGCGACCGCCCCGGCGAGCTGGCCCTCCTGCTCGTTGAGCCACGCGCGCGCGAAGAGCGCGTTGCGGTGGGTTGGCTCGAGCGCCAGGGCGCGCTCCAACCGCGTACGCTCCAGCGCGCGATCGTTCTGCTTGCGCGCCACCTGGGCGCAGACCGTGAGCTCGCTGGCGCCCGGCTCCGGCGCGCCCAGCACCGCCGTGCAGTCTTGCTCCGCCTCGCCGAGCTGGCCGAGGTCGAGATGCGCGTGCGCTCTTCGCATCCGCGCGTGGGGCACGTTCGCGTCGAGCTCGAGCGCGGCGCTCGCGTCTGCGAGGACCTCGGACGCCTTGCCATCCATGCCGCGCGCCAGCGCGCGCGTGGCGAGCAGGCGGGCGCGCCGCCCGGGGTCCGGCTCGAGCCCGATCGCCGAGGTGCAGTGAGCGATGGCCGGCGCGAGCTCCTTCTCCGAGCGGCCGAGCATCACTCCGACCTCGCAGAGAGCGTTGTGCGTTGCGAGGTTCGCCTCGAGATCGTTTGCCGAGCTGAAGTCGTCCTGCGCCAGCTCGAATTGCTGGTTGTCGAAGTACGCGAGGCCGCGATTGAACAGCGCCGCGTGCTCGCGCCGCAGGACGATGGCGCGGCTGAAGCTCGCGATGGCCTGCGCGTACTGCTTGGCCTCGAGCTGCGCGATGCCCGCCTTCGCGGTGCGCTCGGCCTCGATCTCCGGCACCGCCAGCAGGCGGGTGCGGACCGAGTATCCCGCGAAGAGCAGCAGCGCGACCACGCCCATCGCCCCGGAGAGGCGCCGCGCGAGATGCCCGGACGGGTTCAGGACATCGCGCCCCAACGCAGCGCCGACCAGCGCGCCCGTGACCAGGCCTCCGGCGTGCGCGGCCATGTCCGTGTTCTTCTGCGAGAGCCCGAAGACGACGTTGTAGCCGATGAAGCCGATGATGCTGTTCCGCTGTTGCGCGAGGTACTCCACGGGAAACACCCCGCGGTGCAGCAGCACGAACGCCAGCAGCGCGCCGTACACGCCGAAGATTGCCCCCGAGGCGCCCACGCCGACGCTCATCGGGCTCCAGGCGAGCGAGGTGAGCGTGCCGCCGATGCCGCTCAGGACGTAGATGGCCAGGAACGCCTTGTTGCCGAAGATCCGCTCGGTCAGCGGGCCCACGCTGTAGAACGCCCACATGTTGAACGCGAGGTGCAGCGGCCCCGCGTGCAGGAACATGTGGGTGAGGGCGCGCCACCACTCGCCCTCCGCGAACGAGGGCCCGAACTGACCGCCCACCGCGAGGAGCTGGCCGCCGGTGGGGCTCTGCAAGGAGACGCCGCGCGCCAGCTCGAAGCCGAAGCCCGCGAGACAGAGGATGACGAGCGCGGGCGTGACCCAGACCCGCGGCGTGATCCGATGGAGAAGCTGGTCGACGGTGATCTCGGAGGTCGCTTCGGGCTGGGCTTCCTCCGATTCGGGCTCGTTCGGGCGCTCGTCCATCATCGTGTCCTAGTGGAGCCGCGTGCGCGGCGCGAGTCGCATGATTTCTCGGCGTGCGACGGCTCGGCGGTCAGTTGCAGGTGAAGCGGCAGCCGCGCGGCGTCTCGGCGACGTCCGTGAAGTTGCCGGGGGCGCCGCACGCCGTCCCCAGGATCTCGCTCCCGCAGACGCATCCGCCGCGGACCGCTCCTCCTGGGGTCTTGCCGGGCGGGCAGACGAAGTCGACGGTTCGCGGCGGCTTCACCGTCGGCGCCTGGGTTGGGCCCTGCCCCGTGTAGCTCATTCTCACGCCGCCCTTCGCGTCGTCGACCGAGACCACCACCGTGCCGGCCTTCGCGGCGCCGATGACGACGTCGCACGAGAACTCGGAGCCGACGCTCTTCATCAGCGTTCCGGTGAAGCACGGCACCCGCAGCCTCGCATCTACCTTGGCCGCGATGGTCGCCTGGAACGAGCTCGCCAGCTTCGCCCCGTCGAGGAACGCGGTGTTCGGGACGTCGAACGCGAACCCGGTCCCCGTGTCGCGAACCTCGAGCCGGGCCCGATCGGCGTTGACGGTGAGCTCGCAGGTGAAGCTCTTGCCGCGCTGCGCGGGACACGTGACGGTCGTAGCGGGGATGCCCTGCGCGCGTAGCTTCGCCTCGAGGTCGAGCGC
>JAYTBL010000524.1:0-3980 GCA_043736975.1 Polyangiaceae bacterium | reverse complement strand
TGCTTAAAGATGATCGCGCTCGAGGCATTGCTCGAGGCGAATGCGCTTCGCGAGGGCATGTCCCTGCGAGATCTCGCGCTCCGATCGCACGCCCTCCTGCGACGATCGCCGGATCTCTTCGCCGAGGTCGGAAGCGAGGTCCGCCTCGCCGAGCTCGACGACGCCGCGGAGAAGAAGTGGCTCGCCTACTGGCGCAGGAACCCCATCGACGCCTGGACCGCGCCGAAGAAGGTCGGACGCACATGGTTCAAGATCGACGGCGACCACTTCGCCCCGGCGTTCGCAGTCGCGGCCGACGATGCGACCGCCGTCGCGGAGTTGACGCGGGAGCTCGTGGACTACCGGCTCGCGCAGTACCGCCGGCGCCGGCAGCGAGACGACGTCTCGTCCGAGAGCTTCGTCTGCCGGGTTCTGTGGAACCAGCGCGATCCGAACCTCAAGCTCCCTTCGCGCGCACGCGTGCAGCTACCCGAGGGCGAGACGGACGTCCGCGTCGACGGTGAGATCTGGCAGTTCCGTCTCGCGAAGGAATTCTGCAACGTCGCGCGGCGCGCGGGCAATCCCCGCAACCAGCTCCCCGATCTCCTGCGCCGCTGGTTCGGCCCCAGCGCCGGCAAGCCGGGGACCGCGTTCGACGTTCGCTTCGAGCGCAGTCCGGACGGCCTCTGGGCGGTCCCGGTCAACCGCGTGGTGGTCGAGGTCCCGCAGCTTCGCGGCGTTGTCGCGTATCCGGATCTGCGCGCAGCCGCCGGTCACGCGAGCGAGGCCGTGGAGAGCGCCGAGGCGACGCGGGTGATGCTCCCCACGGAGAAGGAGGATCCCGAGCTCTTCGCGGTGCGCGTCTCCGGCACGTCGATGGACGGCGGCAAGCAGCCCATGCGCGACGGCGACTGGGCCATCATGCGCCTCGCGCGAAGCGCGCCGGCGTCGGCGCTCGAGAACCGCGTGGTCCTCGTCCAGGTGCCGGCGGCGTCGTTCGGGAGCCAGTACCAGATCAAGCGGCTGCGGAGGCAGGACGGCAAGTGGCGCCTCGCCTCCGACAACCCGGAGGGCCCGTCCTTCGAGACGAACGAGGAGACGATCGCGATCGCGCGCCTCGATCGTGTGATCCGTCCCGAAGATCTCGGGCCCGCACCGGGGACGGTGCTCGCGGAGACCGAGCTGCCCACGGCGTTCGGGCTCGAGGAGCTCGCGAGCGTGAGCGGCAGGCATGGTGGCCACCTCTTCATCTTCATCGACGCGAAGGGCGTGCTCGACGCCCCCGACCGCGTCCGCTTCGTTCCCGGATCACGGCGACCGAGCGAGACGGCGTTCGTGCTCTCGCGACGACCGGATGGCGCATTTCGCTACCTCGGCGTGGGCAGATGGCTTGAAAGCGAGCTGCACTGGCAGATCCCCGACGTCGACTTCGAGACGTGGCGTACGTGGGGCGAGGGGCGAGAAACGTCGCGCGCGCTTCCTGAGGGCGCGCTCGCGCGCGCGCAGCTCGTGGCCGACGCGGTGCTGGCGCTCCCCGCAGAGAGGCGCTGGCTCGAGCAGCCGAGCGGCTCACGCGCGCGCGTGGTGGGAGCCGCGGCGCGCGGCGGCTTCCGCGTGGACGGCGGCGAAGGCGGCTTCGGCGAGCGAACCGTCTCGCTCACGGACCTCGCGTGGGTGGTCGCGGCAGACGACGCCGCGCGCGACGGCGGCGGGATCCTGGATGAGGCGCTCGTCAATCGCGTGCGCTACCTCGACGGGACGCCGAAGGGCTCGACGCGCTGGGTCGACACCGGCTGGGCGCTCGCAGCATGGCGACTCGGCAAGGGGCTCGTCCGTGAGCCAGGCGGCGGCGCGAGCGCGCTCCGCAAGATGCGACGCGCCGACGGCACCCCGGTGGACGCGTCGTTCCGCGTCGAGCCAATCGGCGACAGCGTGAGCATCGTCATCGAATCGCGGGGCGGCAAGCCAGAACGGAACACGGAGTACGCCGAGGGCCTGGAGCTCATCCTCCAACGGCTGGGCGACCGCGGCCTGCGGATCGCCGATGCTGTCGTCGACACGCGCGACACCCTCACGCTGCCCGTGGAGGAACGTCGACTTCAGCTGGCAGGGCGCACCTACCCGGTCGTCATCGACGATGCCGAGCAGGTGCGCCGCGCCTTGGGCGCGGCCCAGGCGAAGATCGGACGGACTCCCGGTGCACGCGGAAGCGGCAACAGCACGAAGCGGATCCGCCTCCTCATCGAAGGCAACACGCTCGGCGCCACGGAGCTTGCGCAGCTCCTCGAGGGTCCGTGAGCGCCACGCGCGGGTCCGTGGCAGCCTCAAACGGGCTCCTTCCATAGCCATGGCGATATCTCCATCGCCGTGATCGATACGCTCACCTCCAACCATTCGTCTTCCCTGGGTAAACTTCGTGCCCGGGTCGGCAAGACGGCGCGGGAGCTGCGCGAGGCACGCCGGTGGACGCAGGCCGAGCTCGCTCGCCGGCTCGGTGTGTCGCAGGGGCGTCTGAGCGAGATCGAGGCGGGGAAGGGCGCGTTCACGGCGGAGCAGTTCCTCGTACCGCCGCGCCCTCGTCCTCCTCGACACCGCGCTCGACTTCGTCCCGCCCCACCTGCGCCTCGCCGCCGCCTCGAGCGACCCGGCGATCCATCCCTCCGACGTCCTCGACGGCGGCATCCGCAGCAAGCAGTCGTTGAACGAGTCGCGACCTGCGTCGTCATCGATCTCGAAGCGCTTCGGAATCATCTCGAAGCTGCAGCCCTCGCACTTCGCCGAAGCTCTGAAGGCCGCACGTGAAGCCGATTGAGGCGTTCATCGCCGACATCGACAAGTCCTGGCGCGTGGCTGCCGACGGCAAGGTCGAGCTGAGTATGCGGAGATCGTGGGCAACGGCATCCCCTTCCTCCGGCAGAGGGCGCTCTGGAATCCGCAAGCGACGCTGAACGCCCAGCTCGAGCACCTTCACATCGAGGCGCTCGACATCGTGGACGTCGTCGTCAGCAAGTTGAAGAGACTCAGCCCGAGCGATGACGACCACATCGAGGCCATGATCGCGAAGGACTTCGTCTCGCACATCGCGCTGGTCGCGTGCTTCCGCGAGGCAGTCGACAACTGGCTGTACGACGCGCGCGCTGGGGATCTCCCGAAGTACGTCGCGAATCTCAATCGTATCGAGCGCGACGTTCATGGCGTGGCGCCGACGGAGATCGAGCTGCCGGAGTGGGTGCAGTAGCGGGTCGCGCGCAAGTGGCGGCGCTGCGGCGATGCCGTGCCGCAGGGTCGCCGAGCGCAGGGCCTCCTCCACCATCACCGTGAGGTGGTGCGCCGGCACGTGCAGATGCGCGCCTGCCGCCGGCGCGTCGAGCCCCCACGCGGCGCCCAGAAAGAGACGAGGTGTCGTGGTCATGACCGTTGATCAGCCGTTCGCGAAGGGGGAGCCGCCCGGCATCGGTCGACCGTTGGTGCTGACCGACCGAGCACTACTCAACGCGAGCTCGCAGTCCATTGCCGGTTGCGGTCAGCTGCCGATCGCACGAGCTTACACAAACCTGAACCCTGGGTTCATGAGCGCGCTTGCACGAAACTAAACCTTTGGTTACGTTTCGTGTCGTGTCTGCCCACGTCGAGTCCGCTCCAAACTGGGACCGCCTCTTCGAGTTCGCGGTCGGACAGGATGGCCACTTCACGACGAAGGAGGCTGCTCTCGCCGGATACTCCCCCCAGCTCCTTCTCAAGTACCTGAAGAACGGGCGCATCCTCCGCGTCCGGCGGGGCGTCTACCGCATCGTTCACTTCCCCGCGAGCGAGCACGAGGACCTTGCCACACTCTGGCTCTGGTCGGAAAAGAAGGGGGTCTTCTCGCACGAGACCGCCCTCATGCTCCACAACCTCTCGGACGCGCTCCCGCGAAAGGTGAATCTGACGCTGCCCACGTCGTGGGCCAAGCGTCGCCTCCGCGTTCCGAAGGGGGTCCTCCTTCATCATGAGGACGTGCC
>JAYTBL010000523.1:0-9577 GCA_043736975.1 Polyangiaceae bacterium | reverse complement strand
GCATGCCCTCGAGGAACGGGAGCACCAGCTCCTTGTTGGTGCCCATGTTCTGCTTGGCGATGCCGTTGACCTTCACGACGACGATGTCGTCCTTGTGGAGGAACTGCTGGATCGCGGTCGGGAGGTCGGGCTTGCCCGTGAGCTCGGTGAGCGCACGCGTGAGCATCTCCTTGGCCGCCTCGGGCTTCGGGTAGAGCTGGTTCGCCTGGAGGCAGTCCTTCTTGGTCACCTTGACGACGCGGCCAGGCGCGGCGAA
The DNA here is from genome assembly GCA_043736975.1 of Polyangiaceae bacterium. Classification (GTDB taxonomy): domain Bacteria; phylum Myxococcota_A; class Polyangia; order Polyangiales; family Polyangiaceae; genus Labilithrix. The sequence continues at coordinate 9,321 of JAYTBL010000523.1, read as the reverse complement.
CGGCGAGAAGCCGGCGGGGGGCGTGGCGGCGAGGCCCTTCGCCGCGGGGGCGGGCGGACCGGCGAAGGCGCTCCGGGAGACGAGCGACGCGGCGGCCGCCGCCGCCGCCGCCGTCCCGAGGAAAGCGCGACGACCCATGCCGTTGCCGGAGGGCGCAAGCGCCTCTTCGATGCGTGCAATCTGCAGTTCTTCGTCGCGACGATCGGCCATAAAATCCTCCGCTCCGTTACCCCCTACGCCTAGCACGGGCGCGGACTCCTGGACAAACCACGCGCCTGCCCATCGAGCGCGACCGTGAGGCGGGTGGCCCGGCCACCCCGGGATCTGGCCGGGCCATGGGGTCACGAGCGCGAACTGCTCGTAATCGTGGAGATGTGGTGCTGGCGCAGCGCTCGCAGTCGGCGCGCGCATGGCCCCCTGGAAGACCCCTCCGCCCCTCCCCTCCTCTCCTTCCGTGCTCACCCGGCTCCGCGCCTCCACCTGGCTGCCGGTCGCGCTGCGGATCGTCGCGGTGGCGATCGCGCTCGTGGTGCTGGCCTGGGTCGGCCGCAGCGCGGCCGCCGGTCCGACCGCCGCATCGATCGCCGCCGCGGATGCGCGTGACGCCGCGGCGGCGCAGACCGTCGCCCCCGACGGGGCGGACGCCGCGGCGCGCGCCACGCCGCCGCCCCTCGATCCGCTGATCACGGTGCTCGCCGGGCCAGCGCCGGCGACGGCCACGCGCGGGCGCGCGAGCGCCACCGACCCCGTGTACCTGAACCACGCCACGGTCGATGAGCTGCGGCGGCTGCCCGGGGTCGGGCCCAAGCGCGCCGAGGCCATCCTGGTGCTCCGGCAACGCCTCGGGCGCTTCTCGCGGGTGGAGGATCTCCTGCGCGTCAAGGGCGTTGGCCGCGGCGCGGTGAAGAAGTGGCGGCCGCTGGTACGGCTCGACACGCCCAGCGCGGAAGGCGCCGACGGCGGGCTACGTTGACGGCGCCGCGAGCGCGTCGCGCAGCGCGGCGACCAGCGGACCGAGCACCGCCGACCGAAGCTTGTAGGATGCACGATTCGCCACGAGCATCGTGGAGATCACGAGCATCTCCTCCTTCACCTCGAGGCCGTTCTCGACGAGCGTCGTCCCGGTCTCGACGAGGTCGACGATGACGTCGGCGAGACCGGTGAGCGGAGCGAGCTCCACCGAGCCTTGGACGTTGACGATCTCCACCTGCACGCCGCGACGGGCGAAGTGGGCGGCGGCGGCGCGCGGGTACTTCGTGGCCACGCGAGGCATTCGTCCCGCCTGGGCCGAGGTGACGTCGACGTCGACGCGGCCCGCGACGACGAGACGACAGCGACCGATCCCGAGGTCGAGCGGCTGGTACACGTCGACCTCGCGCTCGAAGAGGACGTCCCGCCCGCACACGCCGAGATCGGCGGTGCCGTACTCGACGTACGTGGGGACGTCGTCGGGCTTGAGGAGGAGCATCTCCAGCGCGTGCTCGCCAAAGCGGGCGCGGCGCACGAGCGCCCGGCTCTCGCCTTCGAGCGCCTCGGCGAGCGAGCGCGCGGGGCCGTCCTCGGTGCCGTCCCCCGCGATCACGCCGGCCCGCGCGAGCAGCGCGGCCACCGGCTTGATGGTTCGGCCCTTCGGCAGCGCGATGGTGAGCGGCCGTGGCCCCACGGTCGCGAAGGGCGCGGCGCTCGTCATGCTTCCGCTCCCTTCACGCGCTGCACGTCGACGCCGAGGCCGTGGAGCTTCTCCTCGATGCGCTCGTACCCGCGATCGAGGTGGTAGATGCGGCGCACCTCGGTCTCGTCGTCGGCGACCATGCCGGCGATCACCAGCGAGGCGCTCGCGCGGAGATCCGTGGCCATGACGGCGGCGCCGTACAGCCGGCCCACGCCCTGCACCACCGCGGTGTTGCCGCGCAGCGCGACGCTCGCGCCCATGCGCTGCAGCTCGGGGACGTGCATGAAGCGGTTCTCGAAGATGGTCTCGGTGATGACGCTCTCGCCCTTGGCCATCGACATGAGGGCGAGGAACTGGGCCTGCATGTCGGTAGGGAAGCCGGGGTGCGGCGCGGTGGTGACGTTCACGCCGCGCAGCGGACCGTTGCGGCGCACGCGGACGTTGTGGCCCTCGCTCGTGATCTCGACGCCCGCGGCGCGCATCTTCATCGCCAGCGACTCGAGATCGCTGAGCTCGGCGCCCTCGACGAGGACATCACCGCCGTCGATCATGGCGGCGGCCACCATGTACGTGCCGGCCTCGATGCGATCGGGGATGATCGCGTGATCGAACGGGGCGAGCTCGCCGCGGTCGGTGCCGACGATGTGCATGACATCGGTGCCGGCGCCGTTCACCTCGGCGCCCATCTTGTTGAGGATGCGGCCGAGCTCCTCGACCTCCGGCTCGCGCGCGCAGTTCACGAGCGTGGTGCGGCCCTTGGCGAGCGCCGCCGCCATCATGAGGTTCTCGGTGCCGGTGACGGTGGGGAGATCGAAGATGATCTCGGCGCCGCGCAGGCGGCCGCCGCCGTTCGGCCCCTCGGCCATCACGTAGCCGCGCTCGAGGCGGATGGTGCAGCCCATGGCCTCGAGGCCCTTCAGGTGCTGATCGATGGGGCGGGCGCCGATCGCGCAGCCGCCGGGGAGCGAGACCTTCGCGCGGCCGAAGCGGGCGACCAGCGGGCCCAGCACCAGCACGCTCGCGCGCATCTGCTTGACGAGCTCGTAGGGCGCCTCGGGCCGCACGTCCGACCCGGCGGCGACGAGCACCTCGGGTGCGTCGACCTTCACATCGCGCCCGAGAAAGCGGAGGAGCGCGGCGGTGGTGTCGATGTCGCGTAGCGCGGGGACATTCCGGAGCCGGCTCGCTCCGTCCGAGAGGAGCGTGGCGCAGAGGATGGGCAACGCGGCGTTCTTCGCCCCGCTGATCCGAACGTTGCCCTTGAGCGGCTTACCGGTGCTGCGAATGCGAAGCGCGTCCATGGTCCTCCCGTTCTGCCCGAATCCCGCCCCCGCCGCCCACAAAACGACTGTGAGCCCATCCATTACCGGGGTCAGCCAGCGGACTATTTCTTCGCGGCGGCGGCTTCTTTTTGGGCCTTGAGCTTGCCGCGCAGGCGGGAGGCGTAGCCTTCCTTGTTCTCCTGCTTTGTGCGTCCTATGGCCAGGGCGTCGGCCGGGACGTCCTTCGTCACCGTGGTGCCCGTGCCGACGTACGCGCCGTCGCCGATGGTGACGGGCGCGATCAGCTGCGAGTCGGAGCCGATGAACGCGCCCTTGCCGATGCGCGTTACCTGCTTCGAGAAGCCATCGTAGTTGCAGAAGATGGTGCCGGCGCCGATGTTCGCGTTCTCGCCGACGAAGCCGTCCCCCAGGTACGCGAGGTGGTTGGCCTTCGCGCCGCGATCGAGGCGCGTCTTCTTCGTCTCCACGAAATTGCCGACGTGCGCCTCCTCGCCGATGTCGCTCTCGGGACGCAGATGCGAGAACGGGCCGATCTGCGCGCGCGCACGCACGATCGCGTCGGTCACGATGCTGTAGGGCTTCAGGATCACGCCCTCTCCGATGTCCGCGTTCGTCAGCACGCAGCCGACGTCGACGAGGGAGCCGCTGCCGACGCGCGTGAAGCCGCGCAGCACCGCGAAGCTCTCCACGATCGCGTCCTTCTCCACCACCACCGGGTCCTCGATGCGCGCGCCCTCGCGCACGGTGACGCCGGCCACGCGGTGCTTGCGCACGATGCGCTCCGCCATCGTGCGGTCCGCCATCGCGAGCTGGGCGCGATCGTTGACGCCGTCCATGACCTCGGGGCGCGAGGGCACGCCGACCACGCGCTCGCCGCGCTGCGTGGCGAAGCTCACGATGTCCGTGAGGTAGTACTCGCCCTGCGCGTTGTTCGGCTTCAGCGAGGCGAGCGCCTCGGTGAGGAACTTCACGCTCGCCGCGTAGATGCCGGGGTTCCACTCCTTGATCGCGCGCTCGGCGTCGGACTTCAGATCCTTCTGCTCGCGGATCTCGAGGATCTGCCCGAGCGCATCGCGCATCACCCGGCCGTAGCCGAAGGGATCGTCGGTCGTGCACGTCGCGAGCGCGACGGCAGCGGCGGTGTCCTCGTCGAGGAGCTTGACGACGTTCGCGACGTCGTCGGCGGTGAGCAGCGGGACGTCGCCGTAGAACACGAGCACGCGCTCGGCGTCCGCCCCCACCGCCTCGAGGCCCGAGCGCGCGGCGTCCCCCGTTCCGCGCTGCTCCTTTTGAACTGTGGTCTTGACGCGCAGCGCCCATGCTTGCGGTATCCGTCCGGCGGCGGCGGCGCTGGCGCCGAATGCTTCGCCCAGATATCTTTCGAGGTGTTCACGGCCGTGGCCCACCACCACGACCACCTCTCCGCAACCGGCTTCGAGCGCCGCACGTACCGGGTAATGGACGAGCGGTCGGCCGGCGATGGAGTGGAGCACCTTGGGCAAGGTGCTCTTCATCCGGGTCCCCTGACCGGCTGCAAGGATGACGGCGGTGGTCTTAGCGAGGCCTTCCGACATGGCGCACCTTTCGCAGCACGATGAAGATGAAATGGAGAGCGAGGCGGTCATGCGACAAGGTCGCAGTTTTACGACACGGACAGCCGCGGCTGGGCAGTCTAGACCATCGGACGTGGATCCCAACGGATCCTCCAGCTATCCGCGTCGAGACAGCCGCAGCGCTCCGCAATCCCGCTTTTCTCCGTCGCGCTGCGTCAATTTGCTGGGCCTCGTCGGGCTGGTCGCGCTCGCCGCGTTCGGTCCGGGCTGCGCGCCCGAGCTCGACACCGCGCGCGTGCGTCCGCCGCGCGGCTCGGTGGGCGAGGAGATGTACGGCGTCATCTGCGACCGCGTCGGCGCGCAGGCGCTCCGCGAGGACATGACCGGTGCCTCGTTCCGCAACCTCTGTCACAAGCCGACCAACGGCGAGTACGTCGACAAGGTCGACGAGGCGCTCCTCCCGCTTCTCGATCCGTCTGGTCCCGGGCGCGCGAAGGCGAACGGCGAGCTCGTCACCGTCGAGGACCAGCGCGCCAGCCGCGACGCCGCGATCGGCCGCGTCGAGGCGCTCGCCCGTCGCCGCACCGATCTGATCCGCGCGTTCGACGCGACGTTCCCCGAGACCAAGATCGCGATCAAGGACCTCGATAACCCCGACGAGACGAAGTCGTGCGAGGCGCCGGAGAAGAGCGGCGAGGGCCTCCTCACCGATCAGATCGCCGACATGCTCGGCCGCATGGGCGATCTCTACAACGACGGCACGCTCCCGCAGTCGACCCAGTCGCTGGCGCGCGTCATGGACGCTTTCCAGAAGAACGAAGAGGCGCAGGCCGCGTGGGCTCGCCTCAGCGCCCGCCAGGGCTACCGGCCCATCGGCACCGCGCTCGGCGCGACGCGCCCGCTGGTCGCCTATCCGCACCTCCGCGATCTCTCGAACGCCAGCCTCCGCCTCCTCTCCGCCGACTCCAGCCCCTACGAGCTCGATCCCAAGCGCGACGAGGACGGCAACCGCATCCCCGTTCCCGGCCCCGGCAACGCCGCCCTGAACAAGATGCTCGAGGCCGGCCACGAGGAGATGCTCGCCGCCAAGGCCGACCCCAAGACCGCGGCGCTGGCCGTGCGCGCCAAGGATCCGGCGGGGCGTGTCGTCATCACGCGGCCGCGCGACAACGTGGAGATGCTCCAGGAGGTCCTGATGGCCTCCGACCCCGCCTTTGGCGGCGGCTCCGCGAGCTACATCGTCAGGCGCGACGCGCGCGGCTACGCGGCCATCGCCGGCGGCGCCGTGCCTGCGCCGTTCCTCGACGCCGACAGGGACGGGCTACCCGACGTCGACGAGTCCGGCCGCTTCAAGACCGCCGACAACTCCCTCGCGCCCTCGCCGTTCCCCTTCCCCGGCGCCGCCGGCGGCAAGGTCACGCGCGACAGCTCGGGCCGCGCGCTGGCCGGCTCGCAGCCCCTCTACGACTACCTCGACACGAGCCGCACCTTCGCCGCGCAGATGATGTCGGACCTCAAGGTCCTCGTGAATCCAAACGTCGAGGCCAAGCGCGAGACGCTGATGGACACGCTGGGCGGCCTCGACGTCCTCGTGGGACCGCGCGTCGCGAAGACCAAGAAGTACGCGAACGGCGAGTCGGTCGCGTACCAGGGCATCGATGCGAATTCGCCGATGCTCGACCTCATCTACGCCATGAGCGTCATCCTCGGCGACAAGAGCAGCGACACCACGCTGTCCCTCGCGCGCGAGCTCTTCACCTCGAAGGAGAAGGAGATGGCGCGCGTCACCGGCGCCATGAGCAAGGCGTTCGACATCGCGCAGAAGCACCCCGAGGCGAAGATCCCGCGCGAGGTCACGTTCTGGGACGAGAACCTCGACGCCATCTCGGCGATCACGCGCGAGCCTGGTCTGCTCGAGGACATCCTGAAGGCGCTCGCGACGCCCGAGACGGCGCAGCTCGGCACCATCTTCTCGCGCTACGCGCAGTTTCGCGACGACATCGGCTACGACAAGAACGACATCAACGGCGGGCCGTTCAACGTCACGACCAACTCGAAGGCCGAGATGAGCACGCCCGTCGACCGGAGCAAGCCCGCGACCGGCAAGAACCGCAGCGCCCTCTACCGCTTCCTGGGTCTCATCAGCGACACCACCAACGTCACGGCGTGCAACAAGCCTGGCGCCAAGGTGCACGCCAAGGCCTTCGGTCTGAGCGTCGACATGCCGATCGGAGGTGGCACCTACTCGGAGTGCGAGGCTTTCAAGATCGACAACCTCTCGGCATTCTACCTCGACGCGATCGCCAACGCTGCGCAGTACGAGCCCTCCGGGAAGGCGAACAAGCGAGGTACGTTCTACCTCCGGCCGGATGCGCTGCGCGACGGCATCGCGCTGGGTATCGGTGCCGCCACGGTCAAGCTCATGGAGGACTCGAGCGGTCTCACCGGCTTCTGGAACGAGGGCGGCTCGAAGATCCTCGCGCCCAAGCCCGCCTGGCTCAACCGACTGGTGTTCTTCGATCTCAAGGGCGACAACGTCAACGCCACGACCAACCGCTTCATCGCCGATCTCCAGGGCGAGTTCATCGGCACCGCCGTCTGTCCCGAGCGAATCATCAATGATCCCAACCCGGGGGCTCCCGACGCCGCCTCGGACGGCAAGATCCGCGGCCTCCGCAACTGCCCGAACGGTCAGTGGCTCCAGCAGCGCGGCGCCTACACGCTCTTCACCTGGGAGAACTTCGGCTTCTACAACGCGATCGCGCCGCTCCTCGGCGCGTTCGTGAAGCACGGCCGCGAGGACCTCTTCCTCCAGCTCTCCAACGCCACCTACAAGTTCTGGCCTGGCCCCGAGGCCTCGGCCGACGAGTGCCGCCTCGCCGGCAACAAGCAGTGCCCGAAGAGCGGCATGAACAGCTACGAGCCGCTCATCGCCGAGGCCTTCGCCGGCGACGTGCTCCCCGCGGTCGTCGAGCTCGTGAAGGCGCTCGAGAACCTCCCCATCCAGCGCTGCGACGCCGTCGACCCCACCAGCAAGGCCTGCACGAAGACGACGACCATCACCGGCATCGACGCTGCGGCCGCCGCCACGCGCGCGATGGTCGACACCGACTACGCGAAGACCACCCTCCAGCTCAAGGACCGCAAGGGCCTCGCCACCGCGAAGCGCAACGACGGCACCACCACCCCGCAGGTCACGCCGGCCTATCTCCTCACCAACGCGCTCACCAGCATCGATCTCGCGTTCGACACGTTCGAGCAGCAGAACCCGGACGACAAGGGCCAGCGCCGCGGCAGCTGGCGGCGCGCGCGCTCGCAGCTCGTCGACCAGTTCATGGGCGTGACGGGCGCGCAGTCGACCTCGGCCTTCGCCAACCCGACCATGCCCAAGATGACCCCGGTCATCATCGATCTCCTCCGCTCGCAGCTGAACGCGCGCTGCCCGCAGTCGTTCACGCCGCCCTACGCGAAGTGCACCTGGGCGCGCGACGAGCTCACGAAGAAGGCCGAGGAGACCCTCACCGGTCCCCTGGCCTCGACCGGGCTCGACATGATGAACGCCGTCCGCGCCGACCAGGAGGGTCGCGTGCAGATGGAGAAGCTGATGCAGTACCTCCTCGACGCCGCGTCGAAGAACGAGGCGCTCGCCAACATCCTCGCCTCTTCCAACGACATCGTTCAGATCCTTCGTGACGACGACAACCTCGTCCCCCTCTTCCACGTCCTCGCCTCGGCGATGGACGCCTCGAAGGTGGACGACAAAGGGCGCGTCACCCAGAAGAGCATGGTCGACGCCCAGATGGCGCTGCTCGCCCGGGTGAGCGGCCGCTACTTCGACAAGGACAACGTCGAGATCTGCAAGCGCGAGATCGACCCGAACCAGGTCCTCGCGGTGGCGCTCGGCAACCTCGTGACCCCGATCAACGACGGTGATTTCAAGGGTCAGACGCCGCTCGAGGTCATCATCGACGTCATCGCCGACGTGAACCGGAAGGACCCCACGCAGAAGTACGAAGGCACCTTGAACCGCAGCGACTACGGCTCGGTCAGCGCCAACGTCGTCGACTTCCTCGTCAACAAGGAGCGCGGCCTCGAGCAGTTCTACGAGGTCATTCGCCAGGGGACGCAATGACCTGTCGACAGCCGCGTTGGTTCGGCGCTTAGATCTCCTTCGAGTGACGTTGCGCGCCCCGCACCTCGGCCTCGCTGGCCTGCTCGCCTCGCTCGTCGCCTTCTCGGCGACCGAGGCGCGCGCGGCCGGCCTCTACACCGCCGATCGCGGCGTCCGCCCGCTGGGGCGCGGCGGCGCGTTCGTGGCCGGCGCCGATGACCTCGGGGCCATCTGGTACAACCCGGCCGGCCTCGCCGACGCCGGCTCGACGATCTTCATCGACCTCGCGTGGGTGAACTTCTCGTCGGAGTTCACGCGCAAGTCGCAGGTCACCGACGCGAGCGGCGTGGTCCGCACGTACGACTATCCCAAGGTCGACGGCACCACGCCCTTCCTGCCCATCCCCACGCTCGGCGCCTCCTACAACTTCGGCGAGAGGAAGGAGTTCACGATCGCAGCGGGCATCATGGCGCCGTACGCCTCGATCGCGAGCTACCCCCTCACCGTCAACGGCCAGCCCTCGCCCTCGCGCTACTCGCTCGTCTCGCTCGACGGCTCGACGCTCCTGCTGACCGGCGTCTACTTCGCGTACAAGCCGATCGAGCAGATACGCATCGGCATCGGGCTCCAAGCGCTGGTCGGCAACTTCGCCTCGCGCGTCGTGTTCAGCGCGAGCCCGCAGGATCGGCTCATCAGCTCGCC
>JAYTBL010000522.1:0-3987 GCA_043736975.1 Polyangiaceae bacterium | reverse complement strand
CGCAGCGCGACGATGCCGGTGGCGAAGCGGCGGGACAGGCGCGCACCGGGCCGGCCGTGAACGATGGCGTTGGCCCACTCGCGGTACAGGTCGACGTCATTGCCCACGTTGTACAAATCCCACGCGCGGACTCCGGGTGGGCGGCAGCCGATCTCGGAGAACTTGAGACCCTTCGGCCCCGAGAACCACTCCATGTGCGTCGCCGAGGTGCCGATGCCGAGGGTGGTGATGACCTTCTGGCCCATCGCCTTGATCTCGTCGTAGGCCGAGACGGCATCGACGCGGTTGGTGGCGATGAACTGCGGCGAGATCCAGCGCGTGCGCATCGCGTCGAGGACGTTCGGGTAGTAGTGCGAGACGAAGTCGTGCACCACTCGACCGTCGACGCTGATCGTGTCGTAGAAGCCCTCGTGGCCCTCGATGAACTCCTCGACGGCAACGCTGCGGCCTCGCTCCACGCCGCAGGTGGCGAGCGCGAGATCGAGATCGCGCTCGTCTTCCACGCGGTAGGTGCCGGAGGCGCCGGCAGCGTCACGCGGCTTGACCACCAGGGGAAAACCGACCTGGCGCGCGAAGGCGCGGATCTCCTCGACGTCCGAGCTGCCGATCGACTGCGCGCACGGGACGCCCGCCTTGCGCAGGGCCTCCTTCATCGCCGGCTTGTCCCGGCAGAGGAACGTGCTCTCCACGCTCGAGCCCGGGATCCCGCAGGCCTCGCGCACGCGCGCCGCGGCCATCACGTGCGACTCGACCACCGCCTCGAGGCGCTCGACCTTCGCCTGGCCCTGGATGAAGCGTACCGCCCTCGCGAGCTGGGCCTCGTCGGTCACGTTGCCAATCTGCTCGTAGTGGGTGAGCCACTCGCGCAGCCCCTCGTCGAGCACGGACTTGTCGCGCTCGCCGATTCCGATGACACGCGCCCCGACCGAGGCCAGGGCGCGCACGAACTCTCGCTGGTTGGCGGGAAAACAGGGCTCGACGAAAATGACGTCCACGGTGAGGCTCGGGCACGCTAGCAGCCTCGTCTCCCCGATTCCATCAATGCTATAGGTGCGAGAGTGAACGTCTTGTTCGTCGCCTCCGAGGTGGCGCCGTTCGCCAAGACCGGGGGACTCGGCGACGTCGCAGCGGCCCTTCCGCGCGCGCTTTCCGCGCCGGAGCGGGGGCATGATGTCCGGATCGTGATGCCCATGTACGGGCGGATCAAGCACGCCGAGGGGGCGGAGCTGGTCATCCGCGAGGCGGCCCTCGACCTCGGCCCCACCCGGATCGTGTTCTCGGTCCACGCCGTGGTCCTGCCCGGGACGAAGGTGCCGGTCTACCTCGTCCGCTGCCCCGGCCTCTACGGGCGCCGCGGGATATACACCGAGGACCACGACGAGCACCTGCGCTTCGCCGTCCTCAACTGGGCGGCGCTGGTCATCTGCCAGCGGATCGGCTTCCGGCCCGACGTCGTGCACGCGAACGACTGGCAGACCTCGCTCCTGCCCATCCTGCTGCGCACGATGTTCGCGTGGGACCGGCTGTTCGCGCAGACGCGCACGGTGCTCACCATCCACAATATCGGGCACCAGGGCGGCTTCGACGCCGGCGTGCTCGAGGGCATCGGCCTCGCCGCCGCGGCGCACCACTTCCACCAGGAGCAGCTGCGCGAGGGGCGCATCAACTACCTCCTGACCGGCTTGCTCTACGCGAACGCCATCACCACCGTGAGCCCCAGCTACGCGCGCGAGGTGCAGCGCCCCGAGCACGGCGTCGGCCTCGACGCCTTCCTGCGCGAGCGTTCCAGCGTGCTCTTCGGCATCCTCAACGGCATCGACGAGGCGGAGTGGAGCCCCGATCGCGATCCGCACCTCACCCACCCGTTCTCCCTCGACGACCTCGCGGGCAAGGAGCTCGCGAAGGAGGAGCTGCTCACCCGGCTGGGCCTGCCCTACGCGCGCGAGGTGCCGGTGATCGGCATCGTCTCGCGGCTCGCCTGGCAGAAGGGGTTCGACCTCTGCGTCGACGTGCTGCCGCGACTCCTCGCGCGCCGCGGCGTCCAGCTGGTGGTGCTCGGCACCGGCGAGCCGAAATACGAGGCGTTCTTCCGCGGCCTCGCGCGCCGCTTCCCGCGGCAGGTTCGCTACATGAGCGTGTTCAGCGAGGGGGCCGCGCACCTCATCGAGGCGGGCTCGGACATGTTCCTCATGCCCTCGCGCTACGAGCCGTGCGGGCTGAACCAGATGTACAGCCTGCGCTACGGCACGGTGCCGATCGTCCACCGCACCGGCGGCCTCGCCGACACCGTGTTCCCCTTCGATGCCTCACGCGGCACGGGCAACGGCTTCGCGTTCGACCACTTCGACGAGAGCGGCCTGACCTTCGCGCTGAACGCGGCGCTCCGCGTCTGGGGCAGCGGGAAGGGCGAGGACCGCGCGCTCTGGAAGAAGCTGCAGCACAACGGCATGCGCTCTCACTTCGGGTGGGAGGAGCGCGTCGCCGCCTACGAGCAGGTCTACCGGATGGTGGCTCCGGGGCGTTAGGTGCCCCCACCCGCGCGGCTTCGCCGCGCGCCTCCCCCAAATCCGTGCTCGGCGCTCCGCGCCTGCGCGCGGATGGGGGAGGACGGCCTCGCGTTTCTTGGCGGCCTCGCGTTCGAGGACATGGCGGGGGGGTGGGGGGAGCGCGACGCGCGATGCCGCGCGCCGCGCTGCTGGAGGGGATTGGTGTGCTTCATGGTCTCGCTCCTTTCGGGTGCGGGGCGCGCGGCACGGAACCTGCGCGGAGGGGTTCGCTCGGCGCACTCTCGCGCCGCGCACGGCACGGGGCTCGTCATGTTCGCTCGGTCTTCCGTTTCTCCTGCACGCGCTCGGCTGCTCGAGGAGCGCGCTCGGGGGATGAGGCTCTCGCCAACCCGGTCCGAGGAGTGGCTCTGGCAAAGGTTGGCCGGGAGCAAGGCCGGTTGGGCGTTTCGCCGGCAGCTCGTCATCGGGGGGCACATCGTGGACTTCGCATGCACGAAGGTGCGGCTCGTCGTCGAGGTCGATGGTGGGTCGCACGTCGGGCGTGAGCGGCACGATGCGGCGCGGGATCGGGCGCTCGCGGCCCTGGGGTGGGGGGTGCTGCGCGTCGCCGAGCACGAGGTCTTCAGCGATCTCGATGAGGTGGTCGCGCGCATCGCTTGCGCTGCGGAGCACCAAGCACATGAGCGGGAGCCGTGAGCTCCCGCGGGGGTGGCGCGCGCGCGACCGCGCGCTCATCGAGCTCGGCTGGCACGACGTGCCTTTATGCTTGACGTATAACGTACAGGATTTATAGTGATGTGTGATTCAGTCGTTCAGGTGCCCGGAGACGCAGTCGGTCTACGAGGGCGGCAAGTCGCGTCGGTTCTCTACTTGGACCGCAAGGGCCAGCACTCGGTCCGCGTGAACGACCAGTTTCGCCTCTGCTTCCTGTGGACCCCCGCAGGCCCCAAGGATGTGGAGTGCGTCGACTACCACTGAGAGCGGAGACCCAGCCGATGAAGAACAAGATGCGTCCCATCCACCCCGGCGAGGTCCTCCGTGAGGAGTTCATGCACCCCGTCGAGCTCAGCGCGAACCGCCTCGCTCAGGCGATCGGCGTTCCCACCAACCGCATCACCGAGCTCGTCGGCGAGCGACGTGCGATGACCGCAGACACCGCGCTCCGGCTGTCCGTCGTCTTCAGCACGACGCCGGAGTTCTGGATGAACCTCCAGCAGGCGTACGAGCTGCGCTCCGCCGCCCAGGAGCTCGGCCCGTCGCTGAAGGCGATCAAGCCATTCAAGAAGGCCGGCTGAAATCGGGGTGTGACCCTCGGGTGCCGAGACGAGCTCCGCATCAGCCGACGGGAGCGCGATCGACGCGCCGACGTCCTGCAGGCCTTTCTCGCGATGCCAGGGCGGCAGCGCCCCATCGCTGGGCGTGCTCGGCGTCCGAGGCGCGGGGGCCTCGTGGGATGCACGCGCCTCACGGAGGAAACGCG
>JAYTBL010000521.1:0-3993 GCA_043736975.1 Polyangiaceae bacterium | reverse complement strand
GATGGCCTCCGCATCCAGAACCTCCCGAAGATGTGCCCGCAGCTCGTCGCCCGTCATCGTCGCCTCCGCATAGGATGCAGACGTTGTCGGTCATCGCGCCGCGCGACGCCGAGATGATTCGCATATGATCACCTATGATCACCGGTGGTCACATATGGCTGTTTCGGCCGATAGATCGCTTATCCGGACACCCATGGGAAGGGGTGGTTGCGGCGCGATGCCATCCACGCTGTCGCTCAAGCGGTCACGGTGGCCGAGCAGAAGGGAAAGGCCATCGCGAGCGTGCGGGTGCGGGCGCCGGCCTGTCGATGCGGGCGACCGATGGCCGCGCGCTCGAACGCGGTGACGTGCGGGAAGACCGCCTGTCGCATGAAGCACCGCCGTCGCCGTCGCCGTCGCCGTCACGAGCGGAGGAGGGCACGCATCCGCTCGGCGCCGATCGCCGCGTGCGTGCGCGCGACGTGGACGAGCTTCTTCGCCAGCTCGTCGAAGAGGACGGGACGGCCTACGTCGTCGTTGGCGCTCCGGGCGTCTACGCATTCGCGCCGCCGCGACCTCGGCGGCTGGCGGCATGAATGAACGCACGCGCGGCATTCATGAGCGCGACCGTCGAGGGAGGTGCGGTTGTCCCGTTGCCGGTCGTGAGCTACGCTGACGTCGTCATTGCCCGCCCCATCGAACCCACGCCCGTGCTCGAAGGGGAGGACGCGGAGCGCCTCCTCCGCGACCTCGAGCGCACCTGCTCGCCCGACGAGGCGAAGCTCCGCGTGCAGAAGGCGCGTGACCTTCTCGCTAAAGTGATGATCCCGGCTGCGGATGACACCGTCGCCGCGGAGTAGCGTCACCCCCGAGGATCTCAAGGTTCGCGTCCTATCGGCGGCGGATGCACCGCTCGTCGCGGGCTTCACCTGCGCCGAGGCGGACCTCGACGACTTCCTTCGGTCGGACGCCCTTCGTCTTCAAGCGCATCGCGTTGCGCGAACGTACCTTGCGTTCCACCAGGCGGAACTCGTCGGCTACATGACCGTGCTCGCGGACGCCATCGTGCTGGAGACGAAGGAGAGGAAGCGCCTCGCCCTGAGCGCCCACGACCATCCCGCGGTCGCGGCGCCGTTCCGGTCGACCCACACGGGCGTCGGCACCGCCCTCGTTCGCATCGCGCTCGCCATCGGCGCCGACGTGTCCGAGCGCATGGGGTGTCGGTTGCTCACGGTCGACGCCTACCCCGAGTCGGTCGCGTTCTACGAACGGCTCGGGTTCGTCCGAAACCGCGCGAAGGTGTATCAGGGGCGCGAGCATCCGAGCCTGCGCCTCGACATCTTCCCGGCCGAGCCGCCGTCCTGGGCACGATAGACCGAGCGTCGCGGGCGAAACGGCCCGCGGGTCCGTGGCCTCTTTCCATCGTTGCGCCAGCTGCTAGACGTGAACGATGCCGCAACATGCTGCAAAGAACGGCGGCCGGGCGAAGCCGCCCGGTGGGCGTCGGGCGAGCGCTGCCGAAGTCCAAGTGCGTCTCGACTTCGCCGAAAAGAGGCTCCGTGACGGCCACGCCCGCGGCGACGTGGTCGACGCGATGGCGGCGCAGTTTGGCGTCTCGACCCGCGCCGCCGACTCGTACATCGCGAGGGCACGCGAGCGCTGGGCCGAAGAGTCGAAGGGCGCCCGCGAGGTCGAGCGCACCGCGGTGCTCAGCCGTCTCGACCGACTCTCGGGCAAAGCGGAGAAGCGCGGCCAGTTCGGTGCGGCCGTCAGCGCCGAGAAGCTCCGCGCGCAAGTGACGGGCATCCTCGCGCCGCAGGCGGTGGAGGTGAAGGCGACGGTCGCGACGGCCACATCGAACGACGAGGCGATGACGGACGAGCAGATCGTCGAGGAGCTGGCGGAGTGCGCCTCGTTCATGGCGTACATGCTCGTCGAGAGGCGTGACAAGCCTCTCGCCTCGACGCCGCAGATCATCGAGTCCGTCCGCCTGCTCGTCGGGGAGGTGCGCAAGCTCGGGCAGATCGTTGGCGTCCTGCGCGCGCCTCCAGACACCCCGTTATTGCGCAGTGCGTAGGCGCCCTACTCGACGAGCTTCTCCGCGACCATGTCCTTGTCGAAGTAGACCTGATAGCCGCGCAGCTTCGCTCCAAGGATGAGGCCGAGCCCGTCGTTGGAGACGAGGGCGTGCGTCGGGTCGGCCCCTGCTGGGCCGTTGTCACGGCGACACACCGTATGAAGGTCCGCGCTCTGCAACTGGAGCAGCAGTCGAAGGCGGACCTTGGTGCTCGGCCCGTAGTTCTTCTCCTTCGCAGTCGATTCATCGACCGCGTAGAAGAGCGCCATGGTGGAGAGGTTCTGACTCTTCGTCCACGACGCGTTCTCGCTTCCCTGCACCTGGACGGACTTCCCACCGATGAAGAGTCCGGTGTCCTGCTTGCCGGTGGACATCGCCATACATCGCCATCGATTGCGCCTTCGTGCCGATCTTTGGCTTTCCGTCGCCGAGGGGCCAAGGCGAGTCGTCGAGTGCGCGGAAGGTCAGGGCGTAGCCCTTCTTCGCGAAGTCGTAGTGGATCGCGTCGTCCGACGCCGCCGCGAACCTGGGCAGCGCGATGGGGCAGTTCTCCGTCCGAGCCGCGGGGCAATCGAACGACACGACCGTCTTCTTCATCTCGTCGGCCAGAGTTGTCCGGCTCTTCACCAGCGAGGCACGCACCTGCGTCCACTGCCCTGCGGTTGCTCGCCTTCGTTGGCCAGTAGCGTTCATAGAAGGCGTCGGGCGTGACCGCCGCTGCGGCGAGCTGATCGAACTTCGGCATTCGTGCAAGCTCGTCCTTTTTCTTCCCTTCGTCGTCGGCAACCTGCTTCTTGAGGCTCACCTCCTGGGACGAGAGGGCTGCAAAGTCGAAGGCAGCGGACGTGAACGCCTCGGCGTGCGCCCTCCGTGTCAGATCGTCCTTCGCGCCATTCACCGCGCCGATGAGGGCGAGCTTGTCCGAGGCCGTGGCGTCCGCAGCCTGCGCGCGGAGCACCAGACGCTGAGCGTCCATCGCCACTTCGAGGGCGTCGCTCTTCACATCGGTGGTGGGCACGACTGTGACGAAGAGATCGTCCGTAAGCATGTGTTGCTCGTATCGGTCGAGGCGAACCAGCCCGAAGAACGTGGCCGCGCTCGGCGCCTCGCACACGTGGACCCGCGCGTTACGGCGCGCAAGCTTGCACTTTGCATTCTTCTCGTCTGGCTCAAGCGCCTTGAACTCCGCGACGGCGACCTTGCCCTTGAGCGACGTCCACTTGCCGGTCTTCTCCCAGTTGTTGATCTCGCTCGAACCCCGCAGGTCGACGTACTTCGACGGACAGAGGATGTTCGGCTGCATGAGCGCGCAACCGGCGCCCGCGCTGCACACCCCCGTCACCTTGTCCCCCGTTCCGATGCAGGTCCAGGTTTGCGGTGGAGCAGCCGCGTCCTCCGCCGCGGCCTTGCCGGCCCCTGCTCCCTTAGGCTTGCAACCGGCGCTGAGTGACGAGCGCCAGTGCGACGACCGCGGCGTGGACGCCCGGACACATCACGAGGCGAAGGCATGACGATCGGTAACTCCAAGGCGTCGAGAACATTGCATCCGGCCACCGCGCTGAGCGCGGCGAAGTCCGCCGCCGATCGCGAGGACATTGTTAGGCGATCCTCGGTCGGTGTCTCACGGGCGCAACGCCGAGGTACATGCCCTCATGAAGCTCGAGCCGCATGAAGAGGTCTGCGTTCTGACTGGCGGCGAAGTGGACGACCGCGCGTGACGCGCTCAGGATCGACTCTACCCGCTTCGACGCGAATCCAAGGCCGGACGTGCCCTGCACGCCATGCACGAGCTTGTTGCGCAGCGCGAACGCCTGCTCACGAAAGAACCTCCAGTCCGGGGGGGAAAGTCCAAGCAAAGCACTTTTCGCCTGAAGGGGGCCCGGTTCGTCCGGTTCGGCGGGGTCGGTGGAGGTGTCGGGCCTCATGAGTGGGCTGGG
>JAYTBL010000520.1:0-4004 GCA_043736975.1 Polyangiaceae bacterium | reverse complement strand
CACGTCCATCTGCGCGAGGACGGCGCGTCCGGAGCCGCGCTTGGCGAGGGTGAACTTGATCCCCGTGTAGTTTGCAGGCGCGGTGACCTGCGTCTTCTGGACGCGGAAGCCGACCGCGGCGATCTGCTGCTCGAGCTCGGCGGTCCCGTCGGCGCCGAAGTCGACCTCCAGGTAGACCTGCGCCTCGGCGGCGACGTCGGCGATCACCGAGAACTCGAGGCACGTGTAGGTCGAGCCCTTCACGACCTGAGAGATGGCGGTGACGCGGCTCGCGGCACTCGAGTCTAGGAGCTCGACGCCGGTGTCGTTCTTGTGCCAGGTCGGCGCCTTGCGGATCTGGCCCGACTCGAGCTTCCAGGAGCACAGCTGATCGCCGCACCAGGTGTGGAAGTTCGGATCGCTGATGATGTCTTCGCAGCCGGTGGCGAAGAGCACACAGGCGAAGGCAGCGAAGACGAGCACGAGGATGCGGCGGAGGTTCTTCATCTTGATTCTCACTGACCGAGCTGGAAGCGAAGACCGAGCTGGCCCGAGGGGCCGCCGGAGTCGTGGATGTCCCCAAGCAGGTTCCTGGCGGTGGGGGCGTAGTCGTAGCCGCCCTGGAGGAAGACCGTGAAGGGTAGCCGCGTGATGGCGAGGCCGGCGGCGCCGTTGATCAGGTAGCCGATGTCGGTGTCCTCGGAGCGCTCGCTCTGGCCGTTCGCGGTCGAGCCGGTGGTCAGCGCGGTGAAGCCGAGGGTCATGCCGGCGCCGACCTGACCGTACAGATCGAGCCAGGGCCGCTTCGCGCGCGCGCTCCCGACGAGCTCGGTGCTCACGCGCAGGAACACGTTCGCGCCGTACGCGCCGAAGCGGTAGGTATCGTCCGCGTCGCCCACCGTGCGCCGGTACTCGTCACCGGAGAGCGTGACGAGCTGCAGGCCGACCGAGAGATTCGGGAGGAAGCCCTTCGACACGCCGAGCGAAGCGCGGGCCGGCGGCAGCTCCACGAAGCCGCGCTTCGGCGTGTAGCCGAACGTTTCGAGGTTGCGCGTGAAGCCGTCCTCGACGCGGCCCATGAAGCCGAACGCGCCCTCGACCTTCCAGCCGTCGACCGGGCGCCGCGTGGGCGCGGTCGCGACGTCGGGCTCGGGCTCGGGGTCGTCGGGCTCGGCCTCGCCCTTGATCATGCCGCGTGAGGTGATGCGGACGTTCTCGCAGGCACCGAGATCGAGCGCGAGGACCTTGTCGTCGGCGAGGGCGAGCTTGCAGCGCAGGACCTTCGCCCCCGGCGCGCTGTCGCGGACGATCGCCTCGTAGGTGCCGGAGGTGAACGCGAGGCGCAGCGGCGCGCCCTTCGCCTTCTGCACCTCGGCGACCACGTTGCCGCTCGGCTTCTGCTGCACGAGGATGCGCGCCTCGAGCGCACCGGGCAGCTCGAGCTGCGAGCGCGACTCGGCGGGGTAGGTGACGGGCACGTCGCCCTGGCCCGCGAGATCGGTCTCGAGCGTGACGTGCTGGCCGCCGACTTGCGTCTCCGAGGTCGAGGCGAGGGTGCGGCGGTAGGCGTAGCGATAGGCCTCGTCGAGCGAGACGCGTCCGTCGCCGTCGGCATCGGCGGCGCCGCGCAGCGCGACGATCAGGTGATGCGTGAAGTAGGAGGAGCGCAGCTCGTCCGATTCCTGCGACAGCTCCTGCGCGGTGCTCGAGGCCATCACCGCGATGCCCTTGGTGGTGAGGCGCGAGACCGAGTTGTACGAGAAGTCCGCGGCCGCCTCGACGCCCTTGATGCGCGCGAACTGTCCGCTCTGGCACGCATCGAGGACCACCAGCGTGAGCGTGCTCGGGATCTGCCTCAGCTTCTCGCGGAGCGTCGCGACCGCGAGCTCCTCGCCGCCGAGGCTGAACGAGCCGGCCCGGGCGTGGCCCGAGTAGTAGAAGACGAGGACCGCCTGCTCTCCCTTTGCCTGGTGCGCGCGCATCTTTGCGGCGACGTCGTCGACGGTGGCCAGGAGGTGGGCAGCGTCGGGCCGCACCAGGACCCGGAGGTCGGCGCTCCCGTAGCGTCCGAGCTGACGGAGGACGTCAGCCATCTTGCGTGCGTCATCCTCGGCGTAACGGAGGGTTTGCTGCCCGGCCCCGCCGATATTCGTGCCGATGAGGATTCCATAGGCAAACGGGTGCGGGACGGTGGCGGCCGGGGGGCCGGGCCTCGGCTCGTCGGCCCCGGCGGCGCCGGCGAGCAACACCGCGGCCAAAAAGGCCCCGGCGGCGGCGAGACGGGAGAAGAAGGGATGAAGGAAGGTCATTGCTGGGCCCTGCACGGTTAACGCGCCAGCCGCGGATCCTGGGAACTCTCATGCAACGGGAGGGCCGTCTTGACAAGCGGACCGTCCTTCGGCATAACCCGCCACCCCCGCATCGCGCAGGCGCATGAAACAGCTAGGGCTTGCCCCAGCGGCCTTGATCCATCGCAGAGCGGAAAATTGGAAGGCGCACCATGCCCAAGATGAAGACCAACAAGACCGCGGCGAAGCGGTTCAAGATCACCGGATCGGGGCGCGTCAAGCGCTCGAAGTGCGGTGGTAACCACGGGCTGATCAACAAGTCCCGTAAGCGCCTGCGCCGCCTGCGCAACAACGACATGGTTTCGGATACGCACGAGCGAAAGATCAAGCGTCTCCTTCCTTACGGCTGAGAAGAGGAAAACCATGCCCCGCGCAAAAAGAGGATTCAAGGCTCGTCGCCGTCGTAACCGCATCCTGAAGCACGCTTCGGGATTCCACAGCGCGCGCTCGCGCCTGTATGCATACGCCAAGGAAGTCGTGATGAAGGCGTGGGTCTACGCCTACGCTCACCGTCGCCTTCGCAAGCGTGATTTCCGTCGTCTCTGGATCACGCGCATCAACGCGGCCGCCCGTACCAACGGCACGTCGTACTCGCGCCTGATGCACGGTCTGAAGAACGCGAACGTCGCGCTCGACCGCAAGGTCCTCTCGGACCTCGCGATCGTCGACGCCGCCGCCTTCACGAAGATCGTCCAGATGGCCGGCGCCCGCTGACCTCCTCGTCAGCTCACCGCCAGCAACTGAAGCCAGGCGCCCCGCGGAAGCGGTGGCGCCTTTCTTCAATTACCGCCTCTCGCTCTAGTCCGCTCTAGTCCGCTCTAGTCCCGCTCGTCCAGCAGGTACCGGTTGGAGATCGCCTTGAACGAGAGGCGGCCGTTGAGCACGGCGCTGAAGCGCTCCTCGCGCGGGCGGATCACGATGCCCTCGCGCTCGTTGCTGGTGCCCGGGTACGTGCCCTCGGCGAGCGCCAGGAGCGAGGCCTGATCGTGCGCGAAGGACGCGCCGGTCTCGATCAGGTCGACGACCGGCACGCCGATCTCCGCGCCGATCCGGCGCAGCTCGCCGTCGCTCGTGTGTCGGTTCTCCACGAGGTCGTACGCGTTGAAGAGGAAGAGCGAGACCTGCTTCAGCCCGAGCGGGTTCTTCTGGATGCCCGGACCGCACACCTCACCCTGGAGCGCGTAGCGACCGCCGAGCGCGCGCAGCTTCGCCTCCAGCTCGTGCTGCTGCGCGACCGCCCAGTAGCAGTTGTCGCCCGCCAGGATCGACCAGTTGCGGCCGCAGCTGTGGAACGTCCCGTCGTCGGGGTCGACGAGGAACGTCGCGCTCGTGCCGTCGTACTTCTGGGTGATGACGTACGGATGGCCCGCGAGCTCGGTAAGCACCTCGGGGAGTGACTGAACGCGGATCTCGTCGGTCTTCGGCACGCGGCGCGGGAACGCTGCGCGCGCTTCCCCCATGCCCGACGGCAGCGGCGCCTCGTACTTGCCCACGCCGAGCAGCGCGGTCACGTCGGCGCCCTCCGCGGCGTCCGCCGGTACGCCCGCGACGGCGAGCGGCATGAAGAGGCCCTGCGAGAGGCAGCCGCGGAGGCGCATCGTCCTGATGCGCGCCTTGGGCGGCCGCGGCACCGAGCCCAGCGGCGCCTTCTTCGGCGTCCAAAGGAACTGGTAGGGC
>JAYTBL010000519.1:0-4016 GCA_043736975.1 Polyangiaceae bacterium | reverse complement strand
TGAGGGTGCCGGCGGTGGGGGTGGAGGCGAGGAGAGCGCCGTCGGCGGCCTTCGCCTCTCCTTTCCCGGCGACGCCGGGTCCGGCGCGAAGCGCGACGTGGCGCAGCGTGACGGCGGGCGAGCCCACGACGAAGACCGCGATGGCGGAGTCGCCGGGGACGGCGGTGTCGGCGCTGCCGGTGATGGCGAGGTCCTGGACGACGATGGGAGCGGCGACGCTGGTGATACGCAGGGCCACGCCCTTCGGGGGAGCGAGCAGGGGCGTGACCTCGGCGGGGACCCAGGCGCAGGTGAGCCCGCCGTAGAGGCTCACCGGGCCGGTGACGGTGATGGGTTCAGGGTAGGTGCCCTCGCAGACGTAGACGCGGGGCAGACGCTGAGCGCCGGCGAGCGCGACCGCCTTGGGGATCGTCTTGACGGGGGTCGCGCGGGTGCCGGCGGCGTTGTCGCTCCCCGTGGGCGAGACGAAGATGCCCGCCTTGTCGTCGAGGCACGCCGGCGAATCCTTCGGCGCCTTGGTGAGGTCGCAGCCCGGCACGTCCACGTCCGGCACGTCCCCGTCCGCAAGAGGCCCGTCCGGCCCGTCCAGGCCTCCCTCGAACGACCCCACGCACTGTGCGCCTTCGCACGGGCCTCCGTCCGGCGACGTCGGGCAGCCGATGAGGAGCCCAGCGATCGCTGCGCCACCGAGAAGCTTCACGCCAAGGTTCTTCGTCATGCCCATGCTCTCCAATCGAAGCTCAAGTTTGCTCTCAGAAGGTGCCGCCCACCGTGGCGCCGGCGGTCGCGTGCTGCAATCCGACGTCGGGCAGCACCCACAAGGATCCGCGCGTTGCTCCCCTCGTCGGCGTCGGCCAGAGCGCCCAGACGGCGAGCGCCCCCGCGATCAGCCCCGCGCCGGCAACGTAGCCCACGACGGAAATGGTTTGCTCCTTGGTCGCGCGGTCGTACCGATCTCGACACTCCGGCCCGCCACGCGCCGCGCACTGCTGCGCGTTGTAATCATCGGTCGTGCTTCCGGACTTCAGCCCGAAGACGACGCCGACGGTAAGGCCGGCGAGTCCTACCCCCCCGAGAATCCCAGGAAAGATCCAGCGAGACATGTCCGCTTGCGCGCTGGGGCTCACCGGCGGAGGCTCCGTCGTGACCCCAGGAGGCGCCCCAACGCTCGAGGCGCCAGCCTTTCCCTTCAGCTCGAGCGTCGTCAGCTGCGCCGCATACGCTGGGCTCGTCCCCTCGAGCGGCTTGCCGTCGATGTCCCCATGCAAGGTGAGCTGCCCCGGCGCGACGTCGAGCGGCGCCTCGAGCGGAAGCCTCAGGGTCTCCCCGTTCAGCGTGAAGCGCGCCCCCGTCGGACCGGTGACCGCGACCCGCGCCAGCCGCGTCTCGAGCTCGGCGATGTACCTCTTCGCGCGGTCGACGTTCTCAGGATGAAGCAACGGGCTCTTGATCGCTTCGCGGTAGTGACGGATCGCCTCGAGGTGCTGACCCGCGAGCTGCTCCGAGCGCGCTTGCCCCATCAAGGTGTTGGGCATCGGAAACAGCGCATACGACCTCTTGTACTTCTCGACCGCCTCGGCTTCGCGATCGGCCGTGTGCAGCTTGACCGCTTCGTTGAAGAGCGCGTCGGCCTCCTTCTTTCGAGGATCCTCCGCGTAGGCCGGGGCCGAGAGGCAGAGCGTGACGGCCGCGAACGCAGCAATGCAAAGGAATTCGGCTTTCATGGGCTCACCAGACGAAGTCGTTCTTGGGCGGAGGTTCACGCTTCGGCTCGGGCGGCGGCGGTGGCGGTGGTGCGGGCGGCGCCGTGGACGCGGGCGGGCGCGGGCGCGGACGCGCCGAGGGTTGCGGCGGTGCCGGCGGTGCCGGCGCAGGAGGCTCCGCGGACGCGACGGGCGTGACGGCCGAAGCCTCCGGTACCGCGGAGGCGACGGGGGCTTCGCTCGGCGCGAGCCGCGCGGAGGGGGCGCGGGCCATGCGGGGAGGCGCCGCTGAGAGCGTGTTCATCGTCGCGACGACGGGCACTTCATCGCGCGGCGCCCGAACGGCGAGGCCGACGAGCAAGGCCACCATCGTCGCCGCGAGGATCAGCCCGCCGATCCAGACGGCTCGGTTCTTCTGGGACGGAAGCCCGGCGACCACCGGCGGGGCGACACGGTCGAGACGGTGGGTGGTGACGTTCGCCGAGCGCGCCGGCAAGGCCAGCCCCGCATGCTCGTGCGCCGCCGTGGCCCGCTCGACGATCGTGGCGAGATCGAGCTGCGTGACCGCCGCGTCGGCCTCGCCGGGAAGCGGCTCCGTCACGTTCAAGATGACCGCCGCCGCCGGGGAGGGCGTGGCATGCCGCGCCGGCGGTGCGTGCTGCGCCTGATAGGCGGCGTAGTCGGCGCCCTCGGAGCTGGCGACGAACCCCGGCGTCGGAGCCCAGGGCTCGTCTTGCCCGACCTTCATCGCTCGGAAGACGTCTTCGACGGCCTCGCGGTTGGGGAGGTTCGTCGGCAAGAACGCATAGGAGTCGGTCGGGTGGCGCGTCTCCTGAACCGGAGCGCTGCTCGGGTCGGTGTCGTTCACGCGGTTGCCCTCGGGCGGCTCGCGGTCGTCATCGTTGGGGGTGCTCATCACGGTCCCGTCCGGATGAAGTCGTCGCGTGGCGGCGATTTTTCGGGCAGCGCGCTCGGTGCAGGGGGCTCGTGCTTGGCCGCCGCCGCCGCCGCCGCCGCGATCGGCGCCGCGATCGGCGGCGGCGGCGCGAGCGGTGCAGGCGCGGCACGACGGAGCGGACGCGGCGGAGCCGTCGGTGCAGCGCTCGGCGCGACCGCGAGCGGCGCCGACGGCGCGGACGCGGCGCTGGGTGGGGCGGGGGGCACCACCGGTGCCGACGGGGCCTGAAGCGCCGACTGCGGCGGATCGGCCTTGGCGGCGACGGCGGGCCCGGTCTGGCTCGAACGCGGACCGCGGACGAGCAGCACGGCTCCCGCGCCAACCACGACGAGCACGATCGCCAAGAGCCCCTTCGCGAGAGTGCTCCGCGACGGCCCGGCCAGAGGGAGCACGATCGACTGCCCGGCCGCCGTGTCGGTACGGCTCACCATCGGAGCCACGCTCCGCCGCGACGCAGGCTCGCCGGTCGTCACGGCGACCGGCCGCGAGGGACGCGAGTCTTCGCGGCGCACGGGAGCGGGAGTTGGCACCCGCGAGAGCCCGTCCAGGAGATCCTGGGTATCGGTGCCGGCGCCCTCAGCGCGCGCGAAGCTCGGCGCGCGCAGCGAGCGGGTGGGCGCCTCGCGCATGCTCACGCGAACGGCGGGCGCCATCGGCACGGTGAGCCCCCGACCGTTCGCCATCTTCGGAGTGACTACCGCCGGCTCGGTCGGCCGCATCGCGAGCCCGCCACCCGATGCGCCGCTCGGGTACGCGCTCTCGAGCGGCCTTCCCTCGTCGACCGGCGGGCGGGTCATGCCGTCGATCGTGTCTCCCGCGCTCGATGCGTAGGCCTCGTAACCGGCCTGCGTGTGTCGCTCGATGACCGTGTTGAGGTCCTGGATGGTGGTGTTCGCCGCGCGAAGCGAGAGCGGCCGATCCAGGTTCCTCAGCTCGGCGAGCGCCGACATCATCTTGTGCGCGTCGCGCGGACGATGCGCGGGCAGCTTGGAGAGCGCCGCGTCGATGCAGTCGTCGACCGCTTGCGGCACGTGCAAGAACTGGCTGAGGCGCGGGGGTACCTGGACGAGGTGGGCGTCGATGTAGTCCTGAGCGGTCCTCGCCTCCGCGAAGGGATGACGACCGGTCAGCAGCTCGAACAGGACGATCGCGGCGGCGTAGAGGTCGGTCTTGGCCGTCACCGGCTCGAGGCGAAGCTGCTCGGGGGCCGCGTAGCGCGCGGTGCCCCAGAAGCCCTCGGGCCGCGCTCCCACCACGGCGCCGATCCCGAAGTCGAGGAGCTTCACGCGGTGGCGGATCGCGTTCTCGCTCTCGTCGTGCTCGATCTTGGCGAGGAAGATGTTCTCGGGCTTGAC
>JAYTBL010000518.1:0-19677 GCA_043736975.1 Polyangiaceae bacterium | reverse complement strand
AAGCGCTCTCCCATGAATTCGAACACCACCTCGAGGTTGCCTCCTTCGAGGCGGCGCGCCGCGAGCATGCGCGCGTCCGCGCCGTCCAGCGCGGCATCCGCGCGGTCGTCGGCGTTCTCGAGCGTGGGCGTGACGATGCGGCTCCGGGCTCCGCCGCGCCCGCGCAGCGTGACCTGGGGACGACCTTCCTCGATCGCCTGCTCCCACGCGCGCCGCTGCGCCGCGAGGCGTTCGCGCTCGAGATCGGCGAGCACTGCATGCACCGCGGCCTCGCCGACGTCGGCGAGGTGCGTGGCGCGCCCCGCCACCTCGCGCACCGCGAGCGGCGTCCCCGCCCGCCGCGACACGGAGAGCGCGAGCGCGATGCCGTAGGCGATGCGGAGCGTCGAGGGGACGCCCTTGAGGTCGGCGAGCGGCGCGTGCCGCTCGAGCCGCAGGCGCGCCTCTTCTTCGATCTCGCTGTCGAAGTCGAGCGCTTCGAACAGGAGATCCCCCGAGGGCCAGCGCCGCGCCCGCGCCAGGGCGAGCGGCGGCGGCTCGTCCTCGGGCAGGAGCGAGAGCCGGGCGAGACCGGCCGCGGACACCAGCCATCCCGCGGTGAGATGGCCACGCGCCCGCGGCAGCTCGCCGAGATCGGGGGGATCCGCCGGCGCGAGGGCGCGGGCGTTGCGCCCGCTCACCTCGAACCGGTGGAAGCCCGGTGCCGGCCGCTCTCCCTCGACGCGCAAACGACGGTCGTGACCGTGGACATGCGCGCCGCCGAGATAGGCCAGCACGACGTGCTCCTTCTTTCCCAGAAACCTCGTGTAGTCCACACGTGATCCCTCAGGAAGGGAGCGTCAGGATGGGCGTCGCCAGGACGCGCTCGAGCCAGGCCTGCTGCGAGCCGGCGGTGGCGCCGAGCTTGGGAGCCTCGAGCAGCGCGCGCAGCACCCGAGGAACCTGGTACGGGTCCTCGAACTGATCGATCTGCACCTCGCTGAACGGGATGCCGAGCGTCTGCGCGCACTCCTGCACGGTGCGGCCGCGCACGCCGGAGACGTTCACCATCATGGCGAGCGCCGCGACGTCGTAGCCGTACTCGCCGAAGGCGCGTGCCAGCTGCTTGCCGTCCTCGCCGGCCTCGTCACCGACGACGATGACGACCAGCTTCGAACCCGCGGGAACGCGGAAGCCGTTCTGGTGGAGCGCGCGGACCGCCGATGCGTGCATCGTGCCTCCGCCCGCCTTGATCGCCGCGAGCATGTGCTGGACCGCGGCGCGGCTGTCCGCCTTCGGGACCAGCACCGTGCCGACGGTGTCGAAGCTTGCAATATGCACCTTGTTCGCGGGGAAGCCCGCGAGGATGCGCGAGAGGGCCTCCTTCGACTTCTCGATGGCGCCTTCCATGGAACCCGACTTGTCGATGAGGAACATGACGTCGACCGGCTGCTCGGCGGTCGCCTCCGCCACGGCCTTCTTCGCCGCGTTGTCGGACGCCTCCTCGAGCTTGTCCTTCAGCGCCTTGCTGCGGACGTTCTTGGCGATCTGCAGCGAGCGCTGGTCGGTGGAGTCCGCTACCGCCTTCTCCCAGCGCTTCCGGATCTCGGGCTCGGTCATGAGGCCGAGCTCCTCGAGCGTGGGCGTGAGGATGCGCAGATCGCGGTCGGAGAGCGAGGGGAGGAGCGTCACCATGATGGCGGGGGTGAGCCCGACGTCCTTGGGGAGCCGCCCGACCACGTCCTTGTAGGAGAGCTTCTGCTCGGCGATGGCCTCGCAGATCTCCGCCTCGGACACGCCGTCGAAGCGCTCGCGCTTCTGGAGCACCAGGTTCGTCATGCCGACGTCGCGGTGACCGCCCGCGGCCTGCTTCTGCTTCCAGCCGAGGACCTCGAAGAACGCCGCGCTCTCCGGCTTGTAGCCGGCCTTGCGCGCGATGTTCTTGATGGTCTCCTTGTAGCCGGCCTTCACCAGGCCCTGGAGCATGGGAAGGTTCTTCTCGCGGATCGCCAGCCAGCGCTGCGCGGCGCGCTTCCAGCGGCCGAGCGGCGGCTTCTTCGAACCGGGATCCGCGAAGCCCGCGATGCGATTGAGCTCGGCGATGATCGGCAGCTCGAGGAGCTCGGCGACGCGGAGCACGCCCTTGGGCGTGAGCATCTTCGTCGACTTCTTCTCGTAGAACAGGATCATCGCCTCGCCGACCGCGCGGTGGTCGTCGTCGAGGAAGGCGACGTTGCCGTCGTCATCCTTGATCGGCTGGCCGGCGTGGGGCTGGACGAGCATGAGCGCAGCGCACGCGACCTTGAGGTCACGCCACTCCGTCTGCATCAGCGTGTAGCTCGCGAAGCGCGCCATCAGCTCGCCGTTGAGGCGATGGATGTCGAGCAGGCGCGCGTAGAGGCGCTCGGCGGCGGGCCCGTGGAGGCCGGGCTTCACGGGCGTGCCGCGGCCCGTGATCTCCTTCTTCGCGCCGCGGCGCGCGTGCCACGTCCCGCCGACGTCGAGCCCAGGGCGGTTGTGCCAGAGGTGGGCGGACGCGTTGAGCGTGAGATCGAGGAGCTTCTCGGCCGGGCCCTTCTGGACCTCGGTGAGGACGACTGTCGTGGTCTGGTTCGTCATGACGATCACCTTCTCGCCGCGCCCCTTCTCGCTGAAAAAGCGAGGTGGGCGAGCGAGGCGGGCATTGAAAGAGACGTCGGTAGAACAGGCCGGCCACGGCGGCAGGCCTGCTTCCCCGAAGAAGCTCGGGGGATGCGTCTCGCAGTTCGACGAAAGGTGACCGCTCGGATTCAGCCGCGCAAGGGGCGAGACGAGCGATTTCTCGCCTCGGCTCGCCCGCTCGTCCTCAGGCCTCGGCGACCGTGACCTTGATCATCTTCACCGGCGTGACCGGGCGGTCGCCGGAGTCGGTCTTGGTCGACTCGATCTTCTTCACGACGTCCATGCCCTCGATCACCTTGCCGAACACGGGATGGCGGGACTCGCCGGGCGAGAACCAGTCGAGGCGCGCGTTGTCGACGGTGTTGATGAAGAACTGGCACGAACCGCTGTTCGGGCGGCCGGTGTTCGCCATCGACAGGGTGCCAGGGGCGTTGGTGATCTTCGCCGTGTGCTCGTCCTTGATGGTGCCGTTGGGGCTGTCACCGGTGCCGGCACGCGGGCTCGACGGGTCCTTGCTGTGGGGACAGCCGAACTGGAGCATGAAGCGGTTGATGACGCGGTGGAAGTGGAGCCCGTCGTAGAACCCGCTCTTCGCGAGGTCCGCGAAGTTGCCTGCCGTGATCGGCATCTGGTCCACGAAGAGCTCGACCTTGATGTTGCCGAGCGAGGTCTCGAGGGTCGCAATGGGATTGGCCATGGCGAGGCACGCTAGACCCTTTTTCAGCGCGGATCGATCTCGAACGGCAGCACCATCTGGGACGAGGTGGCCTGGGGCAGGAATTCCCAGCTCTTGACGTGGGCCTCGACGCAGCCGCGCATCTCCGCAGATTCGCCCGTGGCATTCGCGCTCCGGACCTTGCCGTCGAGGCCGACCTCGAGGGACACGGAGAGCCGCGCAGTCTGCGTCGCGAGGCGAGCGCAGGGGTCGCCGAGCTGCCGCGCATCGACGCGGACGATCTCGTCGGTGACGACGCCGGCCTTGAAGGAAGGGGCGGTGCGCGACAGGGAGAGCGCGACGATGAGCACGAGCCCCAGGAGCACACCGGCCACCACGTAGCCGACCATTCCCACCCAGGCCGCGGGCATGCGGTGGGTCAGCCGCGCGAAGCCGACAGGGAGGCTGGTGATCCCGCTGTCGCTCGTGTCGAGAGCGAGCGGGGCATCGGAGGGCCGATCCGCGCGGGCCTCGGAGTGGACGAACGGCGAGGGGGATGCAGGCATAACGCACCCGAGCCCGTGCAAGCCCTGCGCCCTGCCCGAAGTGGATCGCGAGCGATCCGCGAATGCGGAGTGTCCCGAGAAAACCGGGGTGGTCGATCGCCTCCCCAGGCGCAAGAAGCGCCCCGCGGGGGAACTACCGATCCATCCGCCTCAGCCGCGCGTTGCGCGGCTCACAAAAGATTTAAGGCCGCGACGAACCAATTCGTCGCGGCCCCTTGGCACGATCGGGCGCCTGCAAGTCCGACCGCCTCCAAGCTTGCCGAAGCATCTCACCGCGGGTGTTGGCGGTGTCCGTCGAAGTCCTCACCGAGATCCGCGCGCGCCTGCAAGAACACGCGAACCTCGGTGAGGGGTACCGAGGGTGGCTTCGTGATGAGGGGTACTGCAGACGTCGGGCCAACGCGCCGAACCCGTGATTTGCCGCGTTTTCGTGGGGATCAGCGCCAGGCCTGGCGTGCAGGGTGAAGGCCTCTGCACTTCGAGCGCACCGCGATCTGCACTTCGCGTGCGCTTCGCTGGCTAGCGGTGGATCACGATGCTCGAGCCCTTGGCGCTCTCGGCCTGCGTGCCGTGCCAGCCCTCGGGGACGGGCGGATCCGTGAAGCGGAAGACGCGCAGCGCATCGATGGGCGCGAGGTTGATGCAGCCGTGGCTCCGCGCGGTGCCGAAGTGGTCGTGCCAGTACGCCGAGTGGAGCGCGTAGCCGTCCTGGAAGTACTGCACGTAGGGGACGTCGCGGAGCTCGAAGCTGCCGGCGTGCTTGTCGTCCTCGGTCGGCGAGCCGCTCTCGCCCGACTCGGGCGCGGCGCCGCCCGACTGCGAGGAGCGGCCGTTCGAGTCCATCGTCGTGGTGATGTGCTTGCTCTTCACGCGGAAGGTGCCGCGCGGCGTCGACTTCGTCTTCTTGGGATCCTCCATCCCGTCCTGCCCGGTCGAGACCACGGTGGCGAAGACCGGCTTCTTTCCTTCCCAGAGCACCAGGGTCTGGTCCTCGATCGAGACGTCGATCCACTTCTCGCCGCGCACCGCGGCCTGCGGCCACTCCTCGGGGACGACCGCGACGCCGACGTCGCTCGAGCGCACCCAGCTACCGGACTTCGTCTCCAGGAAACGAGCGTTCTTGCTCTTCCGTTGGACACCGGTGAGCTGCAGGAAGCCGCGGGTGGCGAGGACGTCGTCGGTGCGCTTGAGCGTGCCTTCGTC
The DNA here is from genome assembly GCA_043736975.1 of Polyangiaceae bacterium. Classification (GTDB taxonomy): domain Bacteria; phylum Myxococcota_A; class Polyangia; order Polyangiales; family Polyangiaceae; genus Labilithrix. The sequence goes on along the minus strand of JAYTBL010000518.1, from coordinate 14,613 downwards.
GTCGCGGTAGGTGTGCACGCAGGGGCGCGGCGTGCCCTTCGCGTTCGGGTTGCAGGGGCGCGCGAACGCGACCGGCAGCGTGACGCCGCCCTCCTTGAGCTCCACGCCGTGGAACGGCGAGGCCACCTCAGGCTTCACCTTGTCGAGCGGGATGAGCCGCATGTCGACGGTGAGCGCGAAGCGACGGTCGGCCCACTGCGGCCCGCTGCCGAACGCGCCGACGAACGCGATGCCGGTGTGGCGGCGCACGCGGTTGGCGAAGATCGAGGCGGCTGGGACGTCGAAGCCGGAGACGTTGGGGATCTTGCGGTTGCCGGTCTCGAGCCAGAACGGCGGGGGATCGAGGTCGGTCTTGCCGCCCAGCAGGATGCCGTCTCCGAGCGAGTCGGAGGGGGGCTGGGTGGGCGCGTCGGCGATGATCTCGTGCGCGGTGTCGTTCGCGCCGAGGTGGTCGGCCTTGTTGGCGTCCTTGCCCTTGCGGTTCCACCACCCGAGGTGATCGCCGAGCTTGAACTCGGTGGAGAGCGCCTCCTCCTTGGAGGGCAGGCGCAGGTACATCGGCGCCACGGCGCGGATGAAGCCGTACGAATAGGGGAGGGGCTTCGACGTGTCGGGCCGCACGCTCGCGGCCTTCACCAGCGGCGAGTCGGTCTCGAGCGCCGCGGTCTTGCCGATGCACACGAAGCCGCGCGGCGCGACGCCGTACCAGCCGCCGGGGCAGCCGGCATCGCCGAACGCCTTGTCGGAGCGCGCCACGATCGCGCCCAGGCGCAGGTAGCCGATCTTCTTCGACTGGTCGCTCGGCGCCGCGTAGATGTTCGTCTGCATCGCGATCGACGCGAGCTTCGCGGTCTTCGAGATCTCGGCGACCGGCCCTTCGGGCTCCACGGCCGCCGAGCTCACCGTGGTGATCGAGGGGTCGGCCGCGTCGTGCTTGCAGGCCGCGAGCGCGAGGAGCGCGAGGCACGCCGGATTTTGCAACGCGCCACGTATCCGGGATCCCCGCGTCATCATCGCCGCAAGGTGCCTCGGGTGACCCGTTCGACACAAAAAAACGGCGCATTTCTGGCGCGCCGCTATGGCGCTCTGATACCGCGCCCCGAAAGTAGTGCTAAAGCCGCGGGCCCCGCATGGCCGCCGAAACCAACGCCCCGCCCGAGAACGCGCCCAAGCTCGGCTTCCGTCAGACGCTCAAGACCTTCCCCCGTTCCTTCTGGATGGGGTGCGGCGTGGAGATGTTCGAGCGCCTCTCGTACTACGGCGTGCGTACCGTCCTGCCGCTGTACATCGCGCAGGCCGACGACCCCGGGGGCCTCCACTTCAGCCAGGCCCAGAAGGCCAATATCTTCCTGGCCTTTGCGCTGGTGCAGGCGATCGTCCCGGCGGCGAGCGGCGGCTTCGCCGATCGCTACGGGTACAAGAAGGCCATCGCTACGGCGGTGACGCTCATCTGCACCGGCTACGTGCTGATGGCGAACGTGCGCAGCTTTCCCGCCTTCCTCGGCTCCTACTTGATCGTGGCGTTCGGGACCGCCATCTTCAAGCCCGGCATCCAGGGGACGCTCGCGCAGTCGATGACGAAGAACAACTCCAGCGTCGGCTGGGGGCTCTTCTACTGGCTCGTGAACGTGGGCGCCGCGCTGGGCCCCTTCTTCGCGGCGGCCCTGCGCGCCAACTGGTCGCTCGTCTTCTATGGCTCGGCCGCCGCGATGGCGTTGAACTACCTGATGCTCTTCACCTACGAGGAGGTGGACTCGGGCGGTGACAAGAAGAAGAGCGCGGGCCGCGTGCTCGTCGACACGGTCAAGAACCTGAAGGACCTGCGGCTGCTCACCGTCATCTTCCTCTTCAGCGGGTTCTGGATGATGCTCTACCAGCTCTGGGATCTGATGCCGAACTTCTACGCGGACTGGGTCAACTCGACCCCGCTCGTGGAGAAGCTCCCCTGGATCCCGAAGTGGTTGCTCGCCGCGGACGCGCGCGGTGTGCAGCTGAAGCAGGAGATCGCGCTGAACCTCAACGCGGGGCTCGTCGTGTTCTTCGTCGTCTTCATCAGCTTCCTGGTGGCGCGGCTGCGGGTCATGACCTCGATCGCGCTGGGCGTCCTCATCGCGACCAGCGGCACGGTACTCTTCGGCACCTCATCGAGCATCTACGTCCTGTTCATGGGCATCGTGCTCTTCTCGATCGGCGAGATGCTCACCGGCCCGAAGAAGACCGAGTTCTTCTCGCTCATCGCGCCCGCCGGCAAGAAGGCGCTGTACCTCGGCTACGTGAACATCCCGGTCGCGCTCGGCCAGGGCCTGGGCGCGAAGCTGGGCGGCTGGCAGTACGGGCGCAACGGCGAGAAGGCGGTGCTGTCCTTGCGCTACCTCGCGGAGAGGACCGACCACCACGGCCCTGGCGTGTGGGACGGCAACGTCGAGCACCTCGCGGAGTTCACGGGCGTGAAGCGCCCGGCGGCGTTCGAGACGCTGACGTCGGTGCTGGGCCAGGACGCGAACGCGGTCACCGATCTCCTGTGGACGACCTACAAGCCGTACCACGTCTGGTACTGGTTCTCGGCGGTGGGCCTCTTCTCGCTGATCGGCATCTTGATCTTCTCGCAGGTGAGCAAGCGCTGGAAGGATCTCGACGTTTGACCGCCTCTCACGGGCAGCAGTAGAAGTTCTCGACTGCGCTGCCGCCGCTGCCGGCGGAGATGCAGCCGGCGGGCGCCATCACCGGGCCGGCGTCGCCGTTGGGCGGGCACTGGAAGCGATGCGGCGCGCCCGCGGTCTTGCACTCCTTGTCCTGGTCCGGCTGCGCGACGCACTTGTTCTCGCTGCAGCAGTAGGTGTCGCCGAACGAGCCCGTCAAGCTCGCGAGCTTGCACCCCGCGATCCCCGGCGGGCTGCCGTTGAAGCAGACGTACCCGTAGTCGCCGAAGCCGTTCGCCCCGCACGGCGTTCCCTTCGCAAAGCCGATACACGTCTCGCCCTTGCCGTTCGACCCGCCGTCGGTCGCGCTGTCCGCGGCCGCGTCGTTCCCGGAGTCGGTCGCGGTGCTCGCGTCGTCCTCGGGGGCCCCGTCGGCCTTGGGGCCGGGCCCATCGGCTGCGGTCGCGGCGTCGCCGACGGCCGGGTCCGTCTTGTCGGAGCCGCAGCCGTTCACGATCACCATCGTCGAGGCGATGCTCAAGCTGGCAAAGAACAGACCAAGCAGGCGGGGGCGGGCGATCATCGTCCGCAGTGTACACGCTCCGACCGCCGCGACCTGCCTCGACTCACCGGATCGCGGACTCCTGGCGCTCGATCCAGGCAAGCGCTGCCTCTCCCGCGAGCGCCTTCGAGAAGAGCCAGCCCTGGATGCTCAGCGGCCCGAGAGCGGCGAGGAAGGCTCGCTGGGCCTCGATCTCGACCCCCTCCGCCACCACCTTGATGCCCAGGCTTCGCGACATCGCCACGATCGCGGCGATGATCGCGTCGCTCTTGCTCGACACGCCGATCTCCATCACGAAGGAGCGATCGATCTTCAAGGTATCGATCGGGAAGCGCGTCAGGTACGCGAGCGACGAGTAGCCGGTGCCGAAGTCGTCGAGCGCCACGCGCACGCCGAGCGCCCTCAGCTGATCGAGCATTCGACCCGTCGCGGTGATGTCGTTCATCATCACGCTCTCGGTGATCTCGAGCTCCAGGAGCGCCGGCGAGAGCTTGGTCTCGTCGAGGACACGCGCCACCTTCTCCACGAAGTCGACCGCGCTGAACTGCCTGGCAGAGATGTTGACGGCGACCGGTATCGACAGCGTCGAGCCATCGCTCCACGCCCTTGCTTGCAAGCATGCCGTTCGCAGCACCCAGTCGCCCAGCTGGACCATGAGACCGGTCTCCTCGGCGACGGCGACGAGCTCGGTCGGCGCGATCGGACCGAGGGCATCCGCTCCCCAGCGGAGCAGCGCCTCGACGCCGATGACACGCTGCGCCGAGGCTTCGACCTTGGGTTGGTAGTGCAACTCGAGCCCCTGGCCGGAGGCGAGGGCGGCACGGAGTCGGCTCTCGACGTCGATGCGGCGCTGCAGCTTCTCCTGCATCTCCGCGGCGAAGACCTGACAGCGACTCCGGCCCTTCTCCTTCGCCACGTGCATCGCGGCGTCCGCGCGCATGAGAAGAGCGTCGACGTCCGAACCGCTCGCCGGGTAGGTGGAGATCCCCGCGCTCACCGAGAGGGCGACCCGCGACCCTTCGAAGACGAAGGGAGCCCCGAGCTCGCACGCGAGCAGACCGAAGAGCGCCGGCGCTTCGTCGTCCGTCTGGACGTCGCGCAGGATGACCGCGAACTCGTCGCCGCCGAGTCGCGCCACCATCGCCTCCGGCCGACCCTGGCGATCGACCTCCTCGGAGACGACCGCCTGCAGGCGCTGCGCCACGTCGCGGAGGACGGCGTTTCCCGCGACGTGCCCCATGGTGTCGTTGACCCGCCGGAAGAAGTCCAGGTCGAGCGACAGGACGGCGATCCGCTGCTGGCGCAGCCGCGCCGTCGCCAGCGCGGCCTCGAGGAAGCGGCAGGCGTGAGCACGGTTGGGCAAGCGCGTGAGCTCGTCGTAGTAGGCGAGGCGCGTGACCTGCTCCTCGGCTGCGCGCAGCTCGGTCACGTCCTGCGCCGTCCCCACGAGGCACGTGCGGCCGGTGCGCGCGTCGACCTCGGCCTCGGTCGTCTGGTTGACGAGGCGCTCCTCACCGCTCGGCAGAACGATGCGGTACTCCACGCAGCGCGAGGTGGGGCGAAAGAGAGACGCCTCCACGCGCGCGCGGTCTTCGGGATGGACCCATCGGAGCAATAGCTGCGCGGGCGTACCCTCGCCCTCGACCCCCGCAAAGATCTCGGCCGACCCGCTCGACCAGCGGAACGTTCGGGCTTCCGCGTCGAACCGCCACTGGACGAGGCGTGCGAAGCGCCGCGCACGAGCGAGGTTCCGGACATGCTCGTTGGGCTCATCCAGACTCTGGTCGAGCTTCGTGGTGCGCGTGGAGCGGTTCATGGTCGCGAGTGAACGGTCCTTCCACGAACGGCTTCGGCGCCGACTCCTTAAGTCCGACACCGGGTGTGGCGGCGCTTAATGACCTGGAAGTCGTGCCGTTTTACTCGGTCATGGAATTTTCATCCCCGGATATCGGTATTGCGCTGGAGGCGGCCGACGAGACTTCGCTCGATGCTCTCGACTACGGCGTGATCCGCATGAAGCTCGACGGTCTCGTCGTTGCCTACAACGCCTACGAATCGCGCGTTGCGGGCCTCTCGCCTGCGCGGGTTCTCGGCAAGAACTTCTTCACCGAGGTCGCGCCCTGCACCAACAACTTCATGGTGGCCTCGCGCTTCGAGGAGTGCGCCGTCCTCGACGAGCAGCTCCCCTACGTCTTCACGCTCAAGATGCGCCCGCGCAAGGTCGAGCTGCGGCTGGTGAAGGCGCGCGACTCCGCGAGCCAGTACATCCTGGTTCGCCCGCGATGACGGTCGAGCAAGAGATGGCCGAGGAGCACGAGGCGCTCATCGAGTTCGTCTACCTGTGCCCCGTCGGAATCGCCCAGCTCGACGCGAACGGCGCGGTGGAGATGATGAATCCGGTCGGGTCGCGGACGCTGATGGAGATCGCGGGTCTTCCCGACGTCGTGAACTTCTTCGATACGCTGGGCGCCGCGGGCGAGGAGCTACGGGCGCTCGCGGAGGGGCTGACCGCGGATCAGGGTACGATCTGCGAGGCGCATCGCGTGGTGTTCACGATCCCGCGCCGGGCAACGGCGCTCACCGTGAGTTTCACCCTCATCAAGCTCTCTCCGCGCCGCCTCATGGCGGTGATCGCCGACGAGTCGGTCTCCGCGGAGCAGGAGCGGACTGCGCGCCGCGCCGAGCAGCGCGTGCGCGCCGTGTTCGACGGCGTCCGGGACTACGCGATCTTCTCGCTCGACCGATCGTATCGGATCGATACCTGGAACAAGTCCGCGGAGCGCCTCTTCGGGTACCCCGCAGACGAGGTGCTCGGGCAGGACTACCTCACGCTCTTTCCCCGGGACGTGACGTCTCCTACGAGACACAAGGAGGTCACCGACGGCGCGATCGCCGGCGGATGGGCGGAGGACGAGGGCTGGTGGGCACGCAAGCAGACCACACGCTTCTGGGGCAGCAGCGTCGTCTCCGTGGTGGAGGAGGAGAACGGCGGCCGTAGCGGCTTCATCGTCGTGACCCGCGATCTCACCCGCAAGAAGCGGGAAGAGGACGACCTCCGCGACGCCGCCACCAAGGACTTTCTGACCGGTCTCCACAACCGCCGCGCCTTCGAGGACATGGCGCGCCAGGAGCTTCAGCGATGGCAGCGCGGACGCGAGCCGCTCTCGCTCCTCATGATCGACGCGGATCACTTCAAGCGCGTCAACGATACCCATGGCCACGGCACCGGGGACGACGTCCTGCGCGCGCTGGCCCGTGCGGTGAAGGACCAGGTCCGGGATCTCGACACGGTGGCCCGGATCGGCGGCGAGGAGTTCGTGGTCCTGTTGCCCTCGACCGACGCCGTCGGCGGCCGAGCCGCCGCCGAGCGCATCCGCACCACGATCGAGGGGCTCCGAGTCCCTGCCAGCGACGGCTCGATGATCCGCTTCACGGTGAGCGTGGGGATCGCCGAGGCGACGCGGGACGCTGCCTCGATCGAGCTGCTGCTGCAGCGCGCGGACGACGCCCTCTACGAGGCGAAGCGCCGCGGCCGTAACCGGTCGGTCGTCGCCCATGCGCCGGACGCCGCCGACACCCCGGCCCGCGTCGCGAGCTGACGCGAGCTGATCCAGATCCGAGAGGTCCGAAACCGCGGTCTACGCGCGGCGGCGACGGCGGAGCGCGAGCAGCGCCAGCGCGGCGAACGAGGCGGCGCCGAGGTTGCTCATCGTCCTCGCGGCGCCCACGGCGCAGCCGCCGCTGCTGCCGCCAGTATCACCCGCCGCCGGCGTGGTCCCCGAGGGGTCCGCGGGACCGCCTCCCGGAGGCGTGGTGGGGCCGGTGGTGCCGCCGTCCGGTAGCGACGTGCCGCCGTCCGGGACGTTCACCGGCGGGACATCGAGCGGCGCGGTGCGCGTGCGGCCCTTGAAGAAGCCCCACGCCAGCGCGCTGGCGTTCGGCCCCAGCTTGTCGCTGTAGGAGCCGCCGTCCTTGCCGCCGGGCCAGGCGTGCCCGAGGCCATCGACCACGTAGTGCTCGATCACCGACGCGCCGTTCCCGGTCGCGCGATAAACGAAGCGCGTGAACGGATAGCCGGCGTTGCCGGTGAGCGCCGCCGCGGGATCGATCTTCCCCGCCCCCAGCACCAGGGTGTTCGTCTTCAACCACTGCGCCGCGACCTGATCGCCGTTCACCTTGGCGACGATCCCGTCCGAGGTGCCGTGCACCACGAACGTCGGCACCGCGCGCGCCCGGGGGCCCATGGCCGCGAACGCCAGCGCCCCTTGCGCGTCGGGGCTTGGCCCGCCGCTGGTGGTCGTGGTGAAGCCTTCGCCGATCGAGGTCGCGCCCTTGTACTCGATGCCCGCCACCACGCCGATCGCGGTGAAGCGATCGGGATAGGTCGCGCCCAGGATGACCGCCATCGCCGCGCCCGCCGAGATGCCTGCAACATACACGCGCTCCGGGTCCACGCCGCGCGCGGCGACGATCTCGGCGGCGCCGTCGGCGAGATCCTTGGGCTCACCGGCGCCTCGCGCCTGGTGCGCGGGCTCGTACCACTGGAAGCACTTGGTGGAGATGACCTGCGCCGACTGCTCGGGATACGCGACCACGAACCCCTCGGTCTCGGCCAGCGCGTCCATCTGCGTGGCGTCGGCGAGCTGCTCGCCGGTCTGCGTGCAGCCGTGCAGCATCACCACCAGCGCGGCGGGCGACGCCGGCTTCGACGGCACGAACACGCGCACGCTGCGTCCGGCGTGGGTCTCCACGGTGACGGTGCCAGCGCTCGCTGCCAGCGCCGTGGTCGCGATGCCGAGGCCCAAACCCATCGCCAGGAGGCGCCTCAACGGCTGCCCGATCGCGACGAGGTCTTGGGCTTCGCGGACTTCTTCCCGCGCGCCGACGACGGCGCGGCGCTAGGAATCGCCGTGACCGCGTGACCATTCGCGTGCCCGTTCAGTCGCGGCGCCGCCGCGACGGCGACCACGACGTCCGCGTCGCGTGCCGCCCAGAACGCGCTCATCTTCGGCCACAGCGACTTCTGCGCGCTGCGCGACACCACCGCGCCGACGTGCCCGCCCGGCAGCTTCAGCAGTTGCTTGTCGGGCGACCCGATCTTGTCGGTGAGGATGGCGGCGTTCTGCCAGGGCACGATGTTGTCGTGCTCGAAGACGATGCACATCGTCGGCACCTCGATGGCCTCGAGGTGCACCGCACGCCCCGATAGCGTGAACGACCCGCCGATGAGCGCATCGTTCTGGTAGAGCTCCTCGATGTAGCGGACGTAGCAGGCGCCAGGGAACGACACGTTGTCGTTTCCCCACGTCTCGAGCGCGCGGAATCCCTCCGAGAACTCGTCCCACTTGTTGGCGTTGACCGGGTCGGCCTTGATCGCCTTGTCGACGACGTGCACCGCCTTCGACAGCGGCAGCGTGGGCCGCAGCATCGTGAACGCGCTCTGCATCAGCTGCCAGGGCACGTTCCCGAACGCGTCGACGATGTCCTTCACCTTGAACGACGAGCTCTTGGTCCACGCCTCGAGCATGCCCTGCTCGCCCGACCCGAACGCGACCGGCGCCGCGAGCACCAGCAGCGAAGCGACGTGCTCCGGATGCACGGCGGCGTGGATGGTGGCGAGCGTGCCGCCCAGGCAGTAGCCGAGCACGTGCGCCTTGCCGCGCGGCGAGGTGCTCGCCACCTTGCGGATGGCGCGACCGAGATAGCGATCGCAGACGTCGTCGAACGTGAGGTGCCGGTCCTCGTCGCCGGGCGTACCCCAGTCGAGGCAGTAGACGTCGTGCCCGGCCTTCACCAGATCCTCCGCCATGCTCTTGCCGGGCAGGAGATCCATCACGTAGTGACGGTTGATCAGCGAAGGAATGAGCAGCACGGGGGTCGCGAAGCGCGGGCCACCGGCCGCGGGACGGTAGCGCAGCAGGCGCCACTTGTTCTCGCGATGGACGACGTCCGCCTTCGTCGTCCCCACCGGGGGCTTCGGCTTCGTGACCATGGATGCGAGGTTCGCGAGGAGCTTCACGACGGCTGAGCCCCCGGAGAACGTTCACCGGCGACGTTCGGGAGCTGCTCGTACATGCCCTCGAACTCGGAGGCAAAGCGCTCGTTCACCTTCTTGCGCCGGACCTTGAGCGAGGCGGTCAGGAGCTCGTTCTCGACGGTGAGCGGCTCGGTGAGGATGACGAACTTCTTGATCGTCTCGTAGCTGGCGAGCTCGGCGTTCACCATGTCGATGCGCTTCTGCACCAGCGCGCGCCGCGCGGCGTCATGGCCCTCGGGCGCGACGTCACCGAGGTGCGCGGTGACCGCCTCCTCGTTGAGCCACACGCCGCCCACCAGGAACTTCTTCCCCTCGCCGTAGACCACGACGTTCGCGATGAAGGGGTCGTCGCGGAAGCGCAGCTCGATGTTCGCGGGCGGGATGTTCTTGCCGCCGGCGGTCACCAGGATGTCCTTCTTGCGATCGATGATCTGGAGGAAGCCGTCGTCGGTGAAGCGCCCGACGTCGCCGGTCTTGAACCAGCCGTCGGCGGTGAACGCCTCCTTGGTGGCCTCGGCATCCTTGTGGTAGCCGCCGAAGACGTTGGGGCCGCGCGCCAGGATCTCGCCGTCCTCGGCGAGCTTCAGCTCGACCGACGGCAGCGCCTTGCCCACGGTGTCGAAGCGGAACGCGTCGGGGCGGTTGAGCGTGAGCGTGGGCGAGGTCTCGGTGAGGCCGTAGCCCTCGATGATGAGCACACCGCACGAGTAGAAGAAGTCCTTCACCTCGCGCTTCAGGCCGGCGCCGCCCGAGAGGCAGAACTTCAGCTTTCCGCCGCTGACTGCCTTGAACTTCTCGAGGCGCGCCTGCGGGGTGGGCTCGTGCATCGCCTGGATGGCGAGCTTCTCCCAGTGCGAGGGCACGCTGAGGAACACGGTGGGCTTCACCTCGGGGAGGCGAGCGAGGCAGGTCGCGGGATCCGAGAGGTACGACGTCCAGCCCAGCGAGTTGCCCAGGCACATCTCGCCGAAGCCGAAGATGTGGCTCATGGGCAGCCAGAGGACGTCGATGCCGCCTTCGTCGAGGAGGGGGCCGTTGCACTTCAGCCAATCGAGGCCGTTCATCGCCACGTTGCGGTGCGTGAGCGGAACGCCCTTGGGCATGCCCGACGTGCCGCTGGTGTAGAGCATCATGCCGTGCTGGTCGAGCGAGACGCCGTGCATCGTGCGCTCGAAGGCCTTGGGGTCCTCGCGGTCACGCGCGGCGCCGAGCGCCCGGGCGCGCGCGAGCGTGATGAGCTTCTTCTCCACCTCCTCGAACGCGGGGACAGGCACGCCCTTGTCGCGCAGCGACTGGTGCACGCGCGAGGCATCGAGCGTGTCGTCGAGCATCACGACGCGGTCGACGTTCTCGAGCGAGCTCCACGCCGTGAAGAGGCGACCGAGGAGCGCCGGGGTATCGACGAACATCACCTTCGCGTCGCTGTGCGAGGCGACGTACCCGACCTGCTCCGCCGTCGACGCCGGATAGATGGGGACCATCACGCCGCCCGCCGCCTGGATGGCCAGCGCGGCGCTCGCCCACTCCACGCTGTTCGGGGCATAGACCGCGCCGCGATCGCCGCCCTTGATCACGCCGCCGAGGAAGAGCGCGAGCTCGCGGATCTCCTGGGCGAACACGCCCCACGTCACGGCGCGCCACTCTCCGGGGCCCGTCGGCACCATGAAGCGAACGCGGCTCTGGCGATCGGCGAGCGCGTCGAAGACAGCGCGGGGAGCGATACGGAGGTCGAGAAACGGCGTGATATCCATGATTAACCCCTGATTTTACCAGATTCGAAACGGTCAGCTGTCGGCGGTCGGCTTCTTGGTCGCGACCTCGGCGAGGCGCTCCTCGAGGTCGAGGAGGCGGCTCTCCAGCTGGTTTAGCGCGTGGAGCGAACGCTCCTGATCACGCTTCGTCGCCATGCCCAGCGACCCGACCCACTGCGCGGCGGCCTTGTCGTACGCCGCCTTCGCCTTCATCACGCCGCCCAGCATCATCCCGCTCGGCGCGAGCACCACGGGGCTCTTCATCCAGGCCTCCGTGTACTTCGCGGTGGCGTTCTCCCAGGCGTCGAAACCCTTCTTCCAGGCATCCCAGATCATCGTCTTGCTCCTTGTTTCGTTCACGGCTGCAGTCCAAGACGGCGCAGCTCGCTGGCGGTCGTGAAATCGTCGTTCGTCTCGTTCAGCTTGCTCGTGGCGCGCGCCACCTCACCGAGACACTCGAAGAGGAAGCCGACCTGACGCTGGATCGTGGTCTGCCCCGCGGAGGGAGCGATGGTCACGGTGGTGCGAACGCGCAGCGCCTGGGTGATGACGAAGTCGGGGAGACTGAGCTCACCAGCGGCGTCGACCCTGACATCGTACGTCTCGCGGTCCGCGAAGGGCAGCCCGCGGAGCGTCCCGTTCTTCGCCTCGCCGAAGCTCGTCCATTTCGCGCCGACCTCGAGAGGGAAGCGGTAGAGCATGATGGGCGCGTCGTACACGAGGAGCGTCTTGCCCTCGGGCGGCGCCTCGGTGACCGACGCGATGCCGTGCAGGAAGAAGCCGGTCTGGTCCTGGGTGTAGACGCCTTCGGTGCGACCACCGACATCGAGCGCCACCACCACCGGATTCGAGAGCCCCGCGAACGACCCCGCGTACCATTTGCCCTCGAGGTTGGTCGCCGCGAGCTTCGCCACCTGGTCGTCCGCGTAGTCGACGCCGAACTGCCACGTCGTCTTGCCCTGAGGGCTCGTCTGCCCGAGCACGTCGACGGTGCGGTCCTTGCCGAGCGGCGAGACGAGGTACGAGGCGGGGATGCCCACCTGCGGCACGAGCTCGCGTGACTCGATCTTGCCGTCGAGGTTCGGGACGCACGGGAGCGCCGAGCCGACGCCGCCGTCGTACGCGGGCTTCAGCGGCGGCGGCGTCTCGTTGTTGCCGCACGCGGCGGCGCCGAGGACGCCGAGCGCGCAGGTGACCAGAGCAGTGAAGAGGAAGGGCTTCATGGTTGTCTGCTCTAGAAGAGATAGTTGAGGCGGAGGCGAATGAGCTGCGCCGGCTTGGCGCCCTGGCTGGTGATGGTGTTGTCGAAGCCGGCGAGCGGGAAGAGGACGCCGTAGTCGAGCGCCGCGAGGAAGGAGTGGGTCTCGAAGACGAGCGAGGGGTCGATCTCGAAGCCGAGCGGCGCCTTGCCCGAGGGCGTGGAGTTGGCCTCGACGGCGCGTGACGCGATCATCGCCACGTTCGCGCTGAGCTCGGCGCTGCGTGCGCGGGTGAGGCGGAGGCGCGCGTGGGGGCGCGCGTAGACGGCGTCGGTGACGGCGCCGAGGATCTCGCGGAAGAGGATGCGGTCGATCCGGAAGTCGGGGTGCATCTTGAAGTTGTCGACGCGGTTGTCGCGTCGCGGCGCCGCCTGCGGGCCGTCGAGATCGCCGGGCCGGGTGGCCGCCGCGTTCGGGCTCTGGCGGACCCCGAAGCCGGGCGCGGCATCGCCGCTCGCATAGCCGGCGTCGAAGCCGGCGCTGAACGCCGCGTCGAGGTTGCCGAAGTCGCTCTGCAGCGCGGCGCCGACCTGGGTGCTCTTCGCGGGATCGCGCAAGAGGAGCCCGGGCACCAGCGACGGCTGATCGATGGTGCCGGTGAGGAGCACGCCCTCGGCCTCGATGCGGCCCCAGGGCATGGTGAGTCGCGCCCAGCCGTCGAACGCGGTGGCGCGGAAGCCGCGGGCCATGATGCCGGAGCCGCCGTTCGCGAACGGGTCGACGGGCTGCGCGGTCGAGACGTAGCTGGCGGGGATGTCGTTCGACTGCCAGCGGTGTGTGATGTATGTGCCGTACTCAACCGTGGTCTTGCCGGCCTTCTGGCGGCGGAGGCGCGCGGCGTCGTCACGCCAGTGGAGCACCGCGAAGGTGAGCGTGCGGACGTCGGTGGTGGGCTCGATGCCGAGCGTGCGCTTCTGGTTCGTGCGAAGGGCCTGCGGGCCAGTGGCGCTGAAGTCGTAGGCGACCGCGAAGATGTGGTCGAGCAGCGGCGTCACGAACGCGATGCGGTCCGCGGCATCGGCGCTGTCGCAGTCGAGGCAGTCGCCGCCGTTCGCGACCATGCCCATGCCCCACTGCGTCCCCATGCGGCCGGCGGCGAGGAAGCCAAACGGCAGGAGCAGCTCGCCGTAGGCGCGGCGCACGGTGATGACATCTGCGGGCGAGCGCTGCGTGGAGGTGATCGAGGGGACGCCCTCGGGCAGGCTGCCCAGCGCGACGTTGTCGAGTACGTCGAAGCGCGCCTTCACGCCGACCATCGAGCCGGGCGCGTAGACGTGCACGTCGGTGCGGAGGCGCATGTCCCAGTGGGTGAGCGTCTGCGCCTTGGGGTCGGACTGCGAGACCGGGAAGATCGGCTGGCCGTTCGGCTGGAGACCGCGATCGAGATCGAGGTTGTAGAGCGCCTCGCCGCGCGTGCGGAGATAGCCCGAGACGTCGACCTCGGTGCGGTCGCGCGGCACGAAGTCCTGACCGATCTCCTGGAAGCCCGTCGCCAGCGCGTCGGGCGCGAAGAGCAGCACCGCCGCGGAGACCGCCGCTGCGCCCAGGAGCGAGGAGGATGCTCTCACGGCGCGCTCTCCGCGAGGAACGCCACCAGCTCGAGGTTCGAGGAGGTGAGCGCCTCGATCATCGGGAAGTGTCCGCAGCGCGGGTAGGTGACGAGCTTGGCGTTCGGAAGATCGCGGACCAGGCGCTCGCCGTACTTGATGGGGGTGACGAGATCTTCGCGACCCCACATGAGGAGCGTGGGCTTGTCGATGCCGCGGTAGCGCCGCTCGGCGTCGGAGTAATCCTGACCGCGCACCGCCGCGAGCGCCGCGGCCACCGTGCCCGGGCGCTCCAGGGTCTCGTCGACGCTCTCCACGAACTGCTCGGTCACGTACTTCTTGTCGAAGAACGCCAGCGCGACGCGCTCGTCGGTGCGCTGCTTGTAGTAGAGCCCGAACAGCGCCTCGCCGACGTAGTCGGTGCGGGCCCAGTGGAAGAACGTGGGCAGCTGGTCCTCGTAGACCCACGCGTCGTAGAGCGCGATCTTGGTCACGCGCTCCGGCGCCTGCAGGCTCGCGGCGAACACCACCGAGCTCCCCCACGAGTGACCGACGAACGCGCTGCGCGTCACGCCGCGCTGGTCGAGGAGGTGCAGCACGATCTTGGCCTGCGCCTCGGGCGAGTAGTCCCCCTCGGGGCGATCGGTCCAGCCGAAGCCCTTGAGGTCGAGCGCGATCACGCGGTGGGTGCGCGCCAGGACCGGCGCGACGCCGGCCCATACGCCGAGCGAGGACGCGAAGCCGTGCACCAGCACCACGGTCGGCCTGGTGGTCGACGCGGCGGGCGCGGCGTTCGGTTCGGCGGCAGGGGCCGCGGT
>JAYTBL010000517.1:0-9660 GCA_043736975.1 Polyangiaceae bacterium | reverse complement strand
CCGCCGGCAGCCTGGAAGGCATCGACGTACGCGTCCATGCGCCCCGCGGTGGTGGGGCCGAACGAGCCGGAGGCCATTCCCTCGGGCGTCTTCGCGGGCCCCGCGTAGTAGACCGCGAAGTCCTTCATGTACTGCGGGAGGCCAGCGCCGGAGTCGAGGCGCTCCTTGAGCTTCGCGTGCGCGATGTCGCGCGCGACGATCATCGGCCCGCTGAGCGAGAGGCGCGTCTTGATCGGGTAGCGCGAGAGCTGCGCGCGGATCTCGGTCATGGGGAGCGAGAGGTCGACCTTCACCACCTCGCCGCCGAGATCGGTGGTGGTCGGCTCGGGCAGGTACTTGGCGGGATCGTGCTCCAGCTCCTCGAGGTACACGCCGTCCTTCGTGATCTTGCCCAGCACCTGGCGATCGGCGGAGCACGAGACCGCGATGCCGACCGGACACGACGCGCCGTGCCGAGGCAGGCGGATGACGCGGACGTCGTGGCAGAAGTACTTGCCGCCGAACTGCGCGCCGATGCCGGTGTTCTGCGACAGCTCGAAGATCTTCTCCTCGAGCTCGAGGTCGCGGAAGCCACGCCCCTGGTCGTTGCCGGTCGTGGGCAGCGTATCGAGGTAGCGGGCGGAGGCGAGCTTGGCGACCTTGAGGGTCTGCTCGGCGGAGGTGCCGCCGACCACCAGCGCCAGGTGATACGGCGGGCACGCGGCGGTGCCGAGGCCCTTGAGCTTCGCCGCGACGAACGCGAGGAGGCTCGAAGGGTTGAGCAGCGCCTTGGTCTCCTGGAACAGGTAGCTCTTGTTCGCGGAGCCGCCGCCCTTCGCCATGAACAGGAACTTGTAGGCGTCGCCGTCGGTCGCGAAGATCTCGATCTGCGCGGGGAGGTTCGAGCCGGTGTTCTTCTCCTGGTACATGTCGAGCGGCGCCATCTGCGAGTAGCGCAGGTTGCTGGTCTGGTACGTGTCGTAGACGCCGCGCGCGAGGGCCTCCTCGTCGCCACCGCCGGTGATGACGTACTGGCCCTTCTTGCCCATGACGATCGCGGTGCCGGTGTCCTGGCACATGGGCAGGACGCCGCCGGCCGCGATGTTCGCGTTCTTGAGGAGATCGAGCGCCACGAACTTGTCGTTGGGCGAGGCCTCGGGGTCATCGAGGATCTTGCGCAGCTGCGCGAGGTGACCAGGCCGGAGGAGGTGCGAGATGTCGCGCAGCGCGTGCTTGGCGAGCAGCGTGAGCGCCTGGGGCTCGACCTTCAGGAACGTGTGGCCGCCCGCCTCGAACGTGCTGACGAAGTCCTTGGTGAGCAGGCGGTAGGGCGAGGGATCGGCGCCGAGCGGGAGGATGTCCTGGTACTGGAACGGCGTGGCAGTCATGGGGCGCGCAGCATAGCGCTCGCTCCGATCACACGGCGGCCGAAGGCGAGGCCATCGTGAACTCGTGGGTGCGCAGCGCGGGCACGTGCCACTTGCCGACCCCCGCCGCGCGCACCGTCTTGCGCGTCATCGCGTCGACGTTCTTGAGCATGGTGACCGGTGACTCGTTGTAGCGGAAGTTCGTGGCCGGCCCGGTGACCTTGCCGTTCTCCACCAGGAAGAGGCCGTCGCGCGTCAGGCCGGTGAGCATGACCGACTGCGGCTCGAGCATGCGGTTGTACCAGAAGCGCGTGACCAGCAGCCCGCGCTTGGTCCCGGCGATCAGCTCCTCGATGCTCTCCGCCTTGCCGCCGGAGAGCTTGAAGACCTCCTGGTTGCCAGTGGGCCGCTGGCCTTGCTTCTGCGCCCAGTAGCGCGAGACGTAGGGCTGCTTCACGACGCCGCCTTCGATCCACGACTGCGCGCCGAGGGGCATGCCCTCCTCGTCGTAGGCGCCGCCCGGCGTCTCGGGGTCGCTCGGGTCGCTCTTGACGGAGACGAAGTCGGCGAAGACCTTCTTGTCGATCTTGCCGGTGAAGAAGGAGCGCCCCTCGTCGATGCTGCGAAGATCCATCTCGTTGAGGAGGTAGCTCATGAGCTCGGCGACGGCCTGCGGCTCGAGGATGACCGTGTACTTGCCGGGCGGGATTGGCTTCGGGCGCGCCGAGCGCAGCGCCTTGTCGATCGCGGTGCGGGAGAGCGCGAGGTCGTCGACCTCGGCGGCGCGATGCGATTCGCGACCGCCCCAGCCCGAGCCGGTGGCATCCGCGGTGCGTGCAGTCACGGTGTAGCTGCCCACCGTCTCGCGGGTGGCTGCGGAGAGGCCGGTCGACGAGCGCGCCGCCTGCTCCACGATGGCTCGCTGGTAGAAACCGGCAATCTGCACCTTGTTGGCGTCGCCCTCGGCGATGGCGCGCGTCGCCACGGCGGCGCGATCTTCGGGGCCGAACGCGGCGAGCTTCATGTCGAAGGGCGCGAGCGTCTTCGGGTACTGCTGGGGCGGCAGCAGCGGCATGCTCTCGGGATCGACCGGGGCCAGCTTGGCCATCGCCACCGCGCGCTCCACGAGGGCCTTGAGGCTCGCGGCGTCGGTCTGATTGGTGCTGGTGGCGGCGTGACGCTGACCGAGCGCGACGCTGATCCCCAGCGTGACCTCGTCGAACTCGCCGCTGGTGGTCATCTCGTTCTTCGCAAAGCGCACGTTCGCGGAGCGGTTGCGGAACGCGGTGGCGAAGATCTCGGCGCCCTTCGCCTGCGTGGTGGCGATCGCAAGCAGGTTCTCGGCGATCGCACCGAGCTCGATGACGTCGTTGCTCATCCGTTGCCTCGTGCGTTGACGTTGATGATGTCGACGCCGCGGAAGCGCGCCGGAGGACAGCCGTGGCTCACCGCGTTCGACTGGCTCGGCTCGCCCTTGCCGTCCCACAGCGTGCCGTTGAGCTCCCAGCTCCTGGGACCGCCCACCAGATCGCAGGAGCGCCAGAACTCGAGCGAGTTCGATTGGTAGGCGACGTCGCGCAGCGGGCCGGTGATCTTGCCGCCCTTCACCTCGTGAAAGGTCTGGCCGGAGAACTGGAAGTTGTAGCGCTGGTGGTCGATCGACCACGAGCCGTTCCCGCTGATCAGCACGCCGTTGTCGGTGGCGGCGATGATGTCCGCGAGCGTGCGCTCGCTCTTCGCGTCAGGCGCGAGCGAGACGTTGGGCATGCGCTGGAAGGCGACGGTCTTGTGGTCCTGCGCGTAGGACGTGGCGCGCGAGGCCTGCTCGCCGATCCACCCCGCCTGGTCGCGCGTGGTCTGGTAGCCGACGAAGAGGCCGTCCTTGACGAGGTCCCAGCGCTGGGTGGCGACACCGTCGTCGTCCCAGCCGCAGGTGGCGAGGCCACTGGGGGTGGTCTTGTCGGCGTAGATGGTGACGCCGTCGGCCCCGTATTTCAGCTTGCCCAGCTGGTCGGTGGTGGCAAACGAGGTGCCGGCGAAATTCGCCTCGAGGCCCAGCGCGCGATCGAGCTCGGTGGGGTGGCCGACCGACTCGTGGATGGTGAGCCAGAGGTTGCTGGGGGCGAGGATGAGATCCCTCTTGCCCGGCTTCACCGAGGGCGCGCGCAGCTTCTCCACCGCCTCTTCTGCGATGCGGCGCGCGTCCTTCTTGAGGGGCGAGCCGGTGACGAGCTCCCAGCCAGCCTGCGCGGGGGAGATCTCGGCGGCGCGCGATTCGAACTGGCCCTCCATCACGGCGGTGACGGAGAAGCCGGGCGAGACGCGGGTGATGGTCTGCTCCACGATCGAGCCTTCGCTCGAGGCGAAGAGCTTCCACTCCGCGAGCGACTCAAAGCTGCCGCTCGCGTACTTCACGAGGCGGACGTCCTTCACGAGCGGCCAGAGGTCGAGGAGGTACTGCGCTTTGTCGGCGAGCGGGACGTTGAAGGGATCGATCTGCATCGGGCTCTTCCAGGAGCCCTTGACGATGGGCGCGGCCGCGAGCACCACCGGGCGCTTGAGCGCGGGCCGGGCAGCGCGGGCGATGGCGACCGCGTTGATCGCGGCAGCGGCCGCGGAGGGCCCATCGACGCGGGCGGCGGCGGCGAAGCCCCACGCGCCGTCGACGATGACGCGCACGCCGATCCCGTACGTCTCATCGGCGCCGACCGAGACGACGTGGTCCTCGCGCGTACGCACCGACTCGACGCGGCGCCGGACGACGCGCACGTCGGCGTAGGTGGCGCCGCCCCTCCGTGCGGTGTCGAGCGCGCGCGCCACGACGTCGTCGAGCGTGCGCTCGTCGACGGCGGGCCCCCGCGCGACGCGCGCTTGTACGCGCTCCCCGCCGCACGCGGTGGTGAGGGCAGCGATGGCAGAGCCGCCCAGGAAGGTCCTTCGGGTAACGGGCATGGCAGGCAAGGCTACCCCGGCGTCGTGTCGCATCGAGATCGATTGCGCCTCGCGAATCGGTCGAGCCTGTAGAGTGGAGACCATGACGCGACTCCCCCTGGTCCCGGCCCTCGTCGTTTTGATCCTCTCGACCCTCGCGGGCGCGGTCGGGTGCGGCTCCCCGCCCCCTGTCACGTCCCCAGCCGAGGCCACGCCGGCGACGACCGCCAACGCTGGCGGGCTGCCGGCGCCGGCCGCCGCCCCGGCTTCCGTCACGTCCTCGAGCGCACCCGCGGCGCCGGCCAGCCCCCCCGCCAAGCAACCGCAATCGGACCTGGCGCTGCTCGACCACACGGGCGACGTCTGCCAGGGCGCCGCGCCTGCTCCTCCGCCGGCCTCTGCGACGGCCGCCAAGGTCTCGATCACGCAGGGTGCCGTGCAGATCACGGGCAGCGTGAACAACGACGTGACCAGCGCGCTTCTCAAGGCCGGCAAGGACCAGTTCGCGGCGTGCTATGCGGTCGGGCTGGACGCGAAGTCCAAGGGGGCGCAGGCGGGCGGCAAGATCGGCGGCGTCTTCGTCTTCGGCACCGACGGCAAGGTGGCCCTCTCGCGGCTCGACAAAGGAGCGACCACGCTCGAGGACGACGCGGTCGCGACGTGCATCGCCCGCGCGATCTGCGCGATGACGTTCCCGCCGCCGGGCTCAGGCATCGCCACCGTCGCACACTCGATGACGCTGTCCGCTCGTTGAGCACCGTCACTGCAAGCGCCGCTTCGTCGCCTCTCCCGGAGGTGTAACCTTTTCGCCATGACCTCGGTGCGAATCCTCGGGCTCGCCTTGATCACCGCCGCCACCCTCGCTGCGCTCGGCGCATGCGGGTCCAGTGATGACGGCGCCAGCGTCGATCCCAGCGCCGAAGGCGGGCCCAACGACGAGGGCGGGGCCCTGCCCGACGGCTACGTCCCGCCGGTGCGGTCGGAGTTCGGCCTCGATACGCGCCCCGCGAACCCGACCTGCAAGGCGCCCTCGCGGCCTCCGAGCACCGCCGCCGTGAAGTTCGAGCGCGTCTTCGCCGCCGCCTCCCTCGCGCAGCCGATGATGATGGCGCAGGCCCCTGGCAACTCCACGCGCTGGTTCGTCGCGCTCCGCACCGGCAGCATCGTCTCTTTCACCACGGCCGCCCCAGCCACGGTGACGACGGTGCTGCCGAGCCTCGGCGCGCTCGCAGGAAAGGCAATCCAGACCGCCGGCGAGGGCGGATTCCTGGGCTTCGCGTTCCATCCGAAGTTCGCGCAGAACGGGAAGCTCTATGTCTCGTGGACCACCGACACAGGCGGGCCGGCCAACATGCAATCGGTCATCGGTGTCCTCCATAGTCCGGATGGCGGCACCTCCTTCGATTCCTACGCCGATGTCACGACTCCCTTCGATCAGCCATTCAACAACCACAACGGCGGCGGGATCGCCTTTGGCAAGGACGGCTATCTCTACTTCTCCTTCGGTGACGGCGGCGCCGCCAATGATGCGCCAAAGACCGGCCAGAACAAGAACGTCCCGTTCGCGAAGATCCTCCGCATCGACGTCGACACCACCGAGGGCGCCAAGAAGTACGGCATCCCCGCCACCAATCCCTGGAAGAACGGCGGCGGGTACCCCGAGACGTTCGCCTGGGGCTTCCGCAACCCGTTCCGCTTCTCCATCGATCGCGAGTCGAACGAGGTCTGGGTCGGCGACGTCGGTCAGGACGCGTACGAGGAGATCGACGCCAAGATCAAGATCGGCGGCAATTACGGCTGGCCGTGCCGCGAAGGCACCAGACCCTCGGCCGTCGCCGGTGATCCGACGAAGTGCCCTCCCGGCACCGTGGGCATGATCGACCCGGTCGTCGAACATGGACGCGTTGACTTCAAATCGATCACCGGCGGCGTCGTGTACCGCGGCAAGGCGATCCCCGACTTCGTCGGCTCGTACGTCTACGGCGACTTCGTGACGCAGCAGCTGTGGACGCTCTCCTACGATCCGGGAACCGGCGAGGCGAAGAACGCGCAGCTCGACGCCACCGCCGCGCCCGCGGCGAACTGGGTCCACTTCGCGGAGGATAGCGACGGCGAGATCTACGCGGTCGCCCTCAACCAGGGCGCCGTCTACAAGATGCTCCCCGCCGCGCCCGCGGCGCCCCGCACCTTCCCCGACCGCCTCTCGAAGACGGGCTGCGTCGATCCCGCCGACGCGAAGAAGCCCGCCTCGGGCCTCGTCGCCTACGGGGTCAACTCCCCGCTCTGGAGCGACGGCGCCATCAAGGATCGCTGGCTCGCCCTCCCCGACGGCCGGAACATCACGGTCAAGGACGCCGACGGCGACTTCGACTTCCCCAACGGCACCGTCCTCATGAAGACGTTCACGGTGGGCGGCAAGCGCATCGAGACCCGCCTCTTCACGCGCCACGACGACGGCGGCTGGGCCGGCTACACCTACGAGTGGCTCGACGACCAGAGCGACGCCGTCTTCCTCAAGGCGAGCAAGTCGAAGAACCTGGGCGCCCAGACCTGGGCGTTCCCCAGCCGCAGCGATTGCGTCACCTGCCACTCCGAGGCCGCAGGCCGCTCGCTGGGCCTCGAGCTGGGGCAACTCAATGGCGAGTTCGTCTACCCCTCGACGAACCGCCTCTCCAACCAGCTGAAGACGCTCGATCACATCGGCATGTTCGACAAGCCGCTGGGCAAGCCCGTCGATCAGCTGATCGCGTACCCCGATCCGCTGGGCAGCGCGGGCACCCTCGAGCAACGCGCGCGCGCCTACCTCCACTCGAACTGCGCGAACTGCCACCAGCCCGAGGGCGGCGGGCGCGGCAACCTGGACCTCCGCTGGGGCACGGCGCTGAAGGACACGAAGTCGTGCAACGTCGACAACGAGGCCGGCGATCTCGGGATCGCGGGCAGCAAGCTCCTCGTGCCAGGGGCGCCGGACAAGTCGCTGCTCTCGGTGCGCCCGCACTCGCCGGCCGCAAACCGCATGCCCCCGCTCGCGTCGAGCATCGTCGACGACAAGGGCGTGAAGGTCCTCGACGACTGGATCCGCTCGCTCACCGCGTGTCCTTAGACATGCTAGAGAGCGAAGCATGGTCGAAGGCCGTCGCTCGCTCTACCCCGATGTCGAACCGTTCAACACCGGCCGCCTGAAGGTCGGGTGCGTCCACGACCTCTACTACGAGGAGAGCGGCAACCCGAAGGGCAAGCCGGTCGTGTTCCTGCACGGCGGACCGGGCGGCGGCACCGAGCCGAAGCACCGCCGCTACTTCGACCCCGCGACCTACCGCATCGTGCTCTTCGATCAGCGCGGATGCGGGCGCAGCACGCCGTTCGCCTCGCTCGAGGACAACACCACGTGGGATCTGGTCGCCGACATCGAGAAGCTCCGCGAGAAGCTGGGCATCGACACGTGGCAGGTCTTCGGCGGCTCGTGGGGCTCGACCCTCGCGCTGGCCTACGCCGAGACCCACCCCGAGCGCGTCAGCGAGCTCGTCCTGCGCGGCATCTTCTTGCTGCGGGAGGCGGAGATCCGCTTCTTCTACCAGGAGGGCACGAGCTGGATCTTCCCCGATGCGTGGGAGGCCTACCGCGATCACATCCCCGAGGCCGAGCGTGGCGATCTACTGCGTGCATACTACAAGCGTCTCACCTCCGACGACGCGGCCGTGCAGAGCGCAGCCGCGAAGGTGTGGAGCGTCTGGGAAGGCCGCACCAGCTGCCTCATCCCCAACGCCGAGCTCATCGCGCGCACCGGGGGTGACGAGTTCGCGCTCGCCTTCGCCCGCATCGAGTCGCACTTCTTCGTGAACGACGGCTGGTTCACGGGCGGCCGCGAGCTGCTCGACCCCGCGAACATCGCGAAGATCCGGCGCATCCCCGGCGTCATCGTGCAGGGCCGCTACGACGTCGTGTGCCCCGCCAAGAGCGCATGGGATCTCCATCGCCTCTGGCCCGAGGCCGACCTCAAGCTCATCCCCGACGCAGGCCACGCCGCGAGCGAGCCCGGCATCGTGCACGAGCTGATCAGCGCGACCGATCGCTTCCGCCGCTAGTCAGTGGACGCGGGAGGCGCGCGCCGCCAGCTCGGTGCGGTTCGCGACGTCCATCTTGCCGAGGATCGACGAGATCTGGTTCTTCACCGTGCTCGGCGCGGTACCGAGCGCAGTCGCGATCTCCGCGTTGGTCAGCCCCTCGCAGACGAAGCGCAGCACCTCCTGCTCGCGCGGCGTGAGGGCGTTCGTGTGCGCCTTCGCCGCGGGCGGCGGCGGCGCCAGGTACTCGCCCCACGTCACCTTCGCCTTGCCGGCGGGGAACTCGGCGAAGAGCTCGCACGCGCGCTCGTTCATCGAGAGGACGTCGACCCGCGCCTCGGGCAGCCCGAAGTGCGTCGGGAATACCTCCACGAGCGCCCTCGTACCCTCGAAGTAGAGGACCGAGCCCATGAGTCCGTCGAGGATGCGGTAGCGAACGCGGAAGGTGCGGTCGGAGAGCATCTCCACGCGGCCCTCCCCGCCCGGGACCAGCTGCCTGTTGAGATGGTGCGTGACGAACGCGAAGAAGGCGATCGGCCCCTCGAAGAACCCCGCCAGCGCGCGCAGGTCGGAGTACGCGCTGTCGAGGGTGGCGCGCATGGTCGCGGCGACGCCCTGGGCTCCGCCCGAGAGGTCGCCGAGGCGGTGGATCATCACGATGTAGTCATCCCACGAGACCCACGCGGGCAGCTCCGGCCCCGTCCCGAACGACACGAGATCGGCGCTGAGCGCGCGCGGGTCCGCGCCGTGATGGCGCACCAGCGCGAAGACGAACTCGAGCAGTCGCGACGCGACCGGGGCGCTGCCTTCTCCCATGTCCCGCGTTTATAAGGGCGCGGGCCGTGGCCCGCAAGTCACGGCAAGGCGTCTACGCCCGGGAAGCCGCGGGCGGGGCCGGTGGGCGGCGTGAGGTGGCAGGTCGAGCACACGTACGGATTCGCCGCGAAGCGGTTCGAGCGCGTGTGGATGAAGTGCGCGCGAAAGTCGAGGCGGTTGTCGGGCTCACCGCCCAGCGGGGCGTGGCAGCCGAAACAAGAGCGGCGATCGGAGATGCCATGGAGCACCTTGTCGAGGCTCGACGGGCCGTTGTGGCAGGAGTTGCAGTTGCCGGTCTTGGGCACGAAGACCGTGGGCGCCACCTGACCGACCGCGACCTCCTGCGTGATCGCCTTCACCAGGGCCTCGCCGCCCCAGTCGCGCCGGCTCTTGAAGCTGAGCATGTACGTCCCGGGCTGCGCGCCCGCGGGTACGGTGACGTGCACGAGATCCGTGGGCCGCTGCGTGGAGAGGAACGGATCGAGCTCGTACGCCGGATTGGG
>JAYTBL010000516.1:0-4031 GCA_043736975.1 Polyangiaceae bacterium | reverse complement strand
GACGGACGGCGTGCTGCGGTCGACCGACGATCACGACGGCGCGCGTTCCATGCTTGGGCCGCCGCCGATGCTACCATCAGCCCCCATGGCCAGGTCCTCGAAGCGGCGGAGGAGGAAGCACCTCGATGCCCCCGAACCGATGGTGGACCTCCTCGATCGCGCGGGCGAGGATCGCTTCGCGCGCAGCCGCCCGCCGATCCCGATGCGCGAGTGGAAGCTCGCGGTGGGGCCGCGCATCGCCGATCGCGCGCACCCCGTGACCCTCGAGCGTGGCATCCTGCTCGTGAAGGTCACGACCAGCGTCTGGGCGAACGAGCTGCAGATGCTCGCGCCCGAGCTGGTGGCGCGCCTGCGCGTCCGCGGCCACGCCGTCGACCAGCTGCGCTTCCGCGTCGGCCCGCTCGACTCACCGGAGCGACCGCCGGAGCGACGCGCCACGCGCATCGTGCCGCCGCCGGTCACGCTGAGCGCCGAGCTCTCGGCCACCATCTCGCTCGTCCCCGATGCCGATCTCCGCGCGGTGATCGCGAAGGCCGCGAGCGCGAACCTCGCCTGGCAGGACTTCGTGGCGCCGGTGAGCAACGCGCCGCGCTCCGCGCAGGCCACCGCGAACGCCGAGGCCGCGCGCCTCAGCGAAGCGCCGCGAGGCGCTCGAGTCCCTCGAGACGCTGGAACAGGAAGCGCTCCGCCGGTCCGTACCGGGGGAGGCTCTGGCGCAGCATCGCCACGTACCCGCGGAGGCGATTCAGGTCGACGGCGGTGACCTTCCGCATGGCGTTGTAGAGCTCGTCGATGACGTGCGCCGGACAGGGGCGCTTCTGCGCGGCATAGAGCTCGATCACGTAGTCGGCCCAGCCGCCCTTGCCGGTCGCGGTGGCCAGCTTCGCGCTGAACTTCGCGGCCTGGTCGACGAGCGTGGGCGGCAGCGGCCGGCCGGCGCGTGTGGCCTCGATGACATCGGCGAGCGCGGACGCAAGGAGGCGCTCCGCCTCCCCCGCCTTACCCATCGCGAGCGCCTTCTCGGCGACGCCCGAGAGCAGCTTGAACTGATCGGCGCGCCGGACCATCGACGGTTCGGGATCGGAGTCGATCGAGACGTTGGGGAACCCGGACGACGGCGTGCTGACCTTCATCTTCGGCAACGTCATCTTGCCGAGGCCGCCGCCGCTGATGTTCGCGCCCTCGCGCGCCGCGAGCAGCGTGAGCTCCTGCGATCCGATGAGGATGCGATCGCCGACGTTGAGATGGATCTTGGCCTCGATCCGCTGACCGTTGACGATCACGCCGTTGCGGCTGTTGAGGTCCTCGATCGTGACCGCGCCGCTCTGGTGCTCGAAGATCGCGTGCCGGCGCGAAACGAGCGGATCGTCGAGCGAGAGCTGGCAGCTCGCATTGCGACCGACGGCGAACGTGCCCTCGTTCAGCTCGAGATCATGTTGGAGATAGCGGAGGCGAAAGCGCATCGCGCGGGTACTGGGGATCCATGGAATCCCGCCGCCGGCCGTGCGGCAAGGATTCGGGTGAATCTATCAGCTGAGCGCGGGCTTGGATGCCGTCATCGCGTCGCCCGGGCCCACCGAGGCTCGAACCCGCTCCAGCGCGGCAATGGCCGGCGCCTCGGCGGGGGTCGACGGGACCGTCCGGACGTGGACCGCGAGCTGCTCCACGGGGTCCGCCATGTCTTGCGGGAACCGCGCCGCCAGCTCCGAGAGCTTGGTCACGACCTCCTCGGGCATCACGAGGGGTACCCGCCGGTAGACCTGGGCCACCCACACCGCCCACGTCGAGTCGTCGAGCGCGAGGCTGGCGCGCGCGGCACCGAGCGCCAGCTGGGAGAGCTGGGCGGCATCGATCTCGTCACCGCGGACAATCCGCTCCTCGACCTGCACGGTCGCGCGGCGGAGGATGCGGTGCACGTCCTCGAAGCGCCCCAGGCCGAGCGCACGGTCGAGGACCTCGAGGAACAACTGAACGCTCCAGATCTGCTGGGCCGCAGCGCCGAACTGGCCGCTCAGCGTCTCCTCGTCGAGCGCCTCGGTGGCGCCGCAGCTCGGGCAGGCCCCCGCCTCCTGCGGGTAGGGCATGCGGCAGCGCGCGCAATGGCGGAGGAAGCCGGTGGTCTTCGCCGACGCGTTCGGCGCCGCCTCGACCCGGCAGAAGACCAGCTCCTGGGTGCCGATACGCAGCCGATCGCCGTCCTTCAGCTCCACCGGATCCTTCACGGGGGCGCCGTTGACCTTCACGCCGTTGCGGCTGCTGAGATCGTAGACCACCGCCCGATCGCCCTCGAGGACGATCCGTGCGTGATGACGTGAGACGAGGGGATCCTCGATCGTCACATGGCAATCGGAGCTCCGCCCGAGGATGGTCGCTCCGCGAGGGAGGTCGAACTCCTGAAGCAGAAACCGAAGTCGGTACCGTGCCACCGCTGGTTCTCCCGCCGGTTGTTCCGAGCCCCCCGACACGGATGATCACCCGTTCTTTGAACTATAACGCCCGCTCTCCGCAGCTTCCTAGCGGCAAATTCGGACGGCGAGTGTGGTAGCCTGCCGTTCAGGATCCGTCGTGGTGAGTAACGAGCTTGAGGAGACGACCCTCGTGGGCGTGAGCGGGCAGGTCATGAAGGCTCTCGCCGATTTCGTGGTCGCCTTGGTGCGCGCGGACGGCGGGGAAATTTATCTCGTCAGCGCCACGAGCGATGACGTGCACCTCCACCTCACCGGCACCTGCGCAGGCTGCCCGGGCGCGACCATGACGCGCGAGCGCCTGCTCGAGCCGGCCGTCCACGGGGCGGCCCCGAAGGCCAACGTCCGCGTCACGACCGGCTGGCGCGTCCCCGAAGGCGCTCGCCGCGTCGAATAGCTCGCCCCGGCTCTACTTCTTCTTCGGCGGCGGCGGCGGCTTCTTGCCCGAGGCGCTCGCGCTGGGCGAGGTCTTCGCGGCGTTCGGGTCGGTCAGGCCGCCCTTGGTCACCGCGGCGATCGACGGGTCGATGGCCGTCGGGTCCTCGGTCTTGTTCGTGCGGAGCGACGCCAGGTTGCCGAGCGTGCCGTTGTCCTCGATGACGACCGCGGCGACCTTGTCCCCGCTCCGGTCGACGACGCGGAGGTGGCTCGCGCCGTCCTTCCAGTCCACGGTCGTGGCGTTGATGCCCTTCTCGGCGTCGGCGCCCTGGATGCGGCCCGAAGCGCCGAGCTGCGCGTTCATCTTGTTGACCGCGTCGATGTAGGACTTCCCGAGGGGCCCGGTCTCGGTCAGGGCGACCTCGTCGTACATCTTCCAGAGGCGGTCGCTGATGAAGAAGAAGTAGCGCTTCGGCTTGCCTTCGCGCGTGATCCACATCAGCGACTCGCGGTTCCGGTAGGAGTACTCACCGCGGATGCCGGTCGCGTCGTAGCCGGTGGGCGTGTCCTTGAACTCGATGTAGCTGCGGCCGAAGGCCTGCTTCGCGCTCTCGCGCTCCGCTTCGATCGCGGTCATCTCCGGGCCGACGCGCGCCTTGGCGAGCTTCGCGTCGTAGTCCTTCCAGATGATCCCGCCGTTCTCGGTGAAGGTCTTCTGGACGTCAGCGTGGCTCATGCCCCACTTGAGCCCATTCATCATGCTGGCGAGGCTGCTCACCGGCGTCGCTTCGCCCTTGCCGGCCTTGCCGGCGGGCCCTCCGGCGGGCGGCGGCGCCATGTTGTCGTTGCGGCTGCCGCTGGAGCTCGATCCGCCGGACGAGGACGACGACCCTGCGGCCTCGTCGGGGTTCGCCGGGTCGGCCGAGGACGCCTGCTTGGGCTCCTTCGGGTGACAGGCAACGACGGCCCCGAGGGCCAGGGCGATCGAACCGAAGAACACCGCACGCTTCATGGCCGCAACGCTAGCACTGGCCACGCGGAGCCATCAACTAGTGGGGCTCCGCCCCTCGCTTCGCGAGCCTCCCCGGGATTCAACCGGGCCGGCGCGCGTCGCCTGCAGCGAACGGCGCTGCGCGCCGAAGAGCGCGCCTGGGTTTTGCCGGACGCACCGGGCCGGCGCGCGTCGCC
>JAYTBL010000515.1:0-9680 GCA_043736975.1 Polyangiaceae bacterium | reverse complement strand
CAAGCTCCCGGAAGGGACGAAGTTCGCCATCCAGTGCCGGCCGCGCCTGGTGGTCGACAGCGCGCCGAACGTGAGGCGCGACGACGGGCAGCGCTCCGAGCGCACCGCGCTCTGCGTGCGTGACGGCGGCAAGACCGTCGAAGTCTTCCTGGTGAAGTCGGAGAGCGGCGAGGTCAGCGGTCCTTCCCTCTTCGCGCTGGGGCGCTTCCTCGCGCGGCGCGGCTGCGAGGGCGCGCTCAACCTCGACGGCGGCCCCTCGACCGGCCTCGCGTTCCGCGAGAACGGCGCGGTCACGCTGCTCGCGCCGCGGCGGCCGGTGCGCCACGCCGTGACGTTCAAGCGCCGAACGCCCTGATCGAACGTCGGCGCGCTCATCCCCAGAGCGTCCCCAGGCTGCGCCGCAGCGCGGTCGCGTCGCCGCCGACGGCGAACGCCGTGAGATCACGGGCGATCGGGCGGGTGAGGACCCCGCCCAGCGCCACGCGCCCGGGGGTGCGCATCGCCTCGGGGAGGCCGGCATCGAGCGTGCCGAGCGACGCGAGCGACGCGCGCAGATCGCCCGAGAGCAAGAACGCGGCCCGCGCCTCGGTGCGCAGGACGGCGTCGGCGAAGACTTCGACCTTCATCGGGCGGGACTGCGACAGCGTCGGCTCGAGGTCCTCGAGCGCCTTCCGTCGCTTGCGGTCGATGGCGCGGCGCGCACGCAGCTCGTAGTCTGCGACCAGCGGCTCCACGCGCTCCTTCGGCGCGGCCTCGAACGATGGCGCGGCCTGCCGCGCGACCGCGACGAGCACCGCGAGCGTCTCCTCCGGCGGCATCGCCGCGAACCACGGCACGCCGAGCGCGATGCGCGCGAAGGGCCGCGCGAGCGCCGCGATGGCCTGCGGCTCGGGCCAGTCGGCGAGGCCAGAAGGCGCGACGATCCACGTGACGTCCTCGCAAGCCACCAGCGGTGCCGTGACGTTGTCGTTCACCGCGAGCTCGAGGCCCTCGATCCCGAACGTGCGCGCGAGGCGATCGAAGAGCTGCCGAACGGGATGCACGGCCTTCGGCTTGACGCGGTCCTTGGTGCTCGCGCCCTGCTCGGCGAGGCCGACGCGCGCGAGCTTGCCGGAGAAGGTCGCCGCGATGGTCGCGACGTCCCACACCGCGTGCTTGCCGATCGCGCCCGGCATCACGAACGAGCGGAGCACGGTGCCCGAAAGCGACTCGCCGCTCGTCACGTGCATCGGTCGCCGCGCAGCGAGCGCCGCGACGCCGGGCGCATCGAGATCGCCCGCGATGGCGCGGAGCTCCTTCGCCACGAGGGCCTGCTGCGCCCGCCCGGCACCGGTGAGCGCCTCGTCGAGCTGGCGCGTGAAGCTCACATCGAGGAGACCGCCGCCGGGCTCGAGCAGCGGCGTGAGCGTCGCGGCTGCTGCCTCGTGGCTGCCTTTGCGGGACAGCGCGCGAGCCAGCGCGACGCGCACCGCCTCGCGCGCCGGCTCGAGCTCGAGCGCCTCCTCGAAGTGCTCGATGGCGGCATCGAGGCGGCCGAGCCCGAGCTCCAGCTCGCCGAGGCTCACGAGCCACGGCGCCCCCGGCGACACTCCGCCTTCGCGCGCGCGCGTCAGCGCACGACCGAGCACGCGCGCCGCGGTCTCGGCGTCGCCGCCCGCGGCCTCGCGCAGCCGCGCCAGCATGGTGGGATCGGGCGAGAGCGCCGCCGCCTCCACTAGCGCGCCCTCGGCGCCCGCGTGATCGCCGAGCTGCTGCCGCGACCTCGCGAGCTCGAGGAGCGCCGCGAGCCGCGCCGGCGGATCGGTCTCGGCGATCACGAGCCGTGACAGCAGCGCCGCGCGCTCGGTCTCGTCGAGCGGTACCGCGAGACCGAGCAGGCCGCGCAGCGCGCGCGGATCATGCGCATCGACGACCAGCGCGGCGCGCAGCTCCCTCTCCGCGTCGGCCGGACGCCCGAGCACGCGACCGAGGATGCTCGCGCGTCCCACGAGCGCAACGAGCTTCTCGCTGCGCTCGGTGCTGCGCGCCACCACGTCGCCCAGGGCACGCAGCGCCTCCTCCCAGGTCCGCTGTCCTATGTAGAGCTCCGCGAGCAGGAACAACGCGGGCACGTGGTCGGGCGCGACGGTGCGTGACCGCTCGAGCGCCTCGATCGCGAGCTGCGGGTCACGCAGCTGGTTCTTCGCGACCTCCGCGAGCTCGGCAGCCATGGGCACCACGGCTTCCTTGGACTGCGCATGCTTGAGGCCACGGCGCAGCACGCGCGCGAGGTCGCCCCACGCGTTCTGCTTGGCCTGGATCTGCGCGAGGCGCGCCGCGATGAGCACCGCCTCGGGGTCGGCCTCGAGCGCGCGTTCGAGGAGCTGCGCGGCCACGGCTGCATCTCCGCTCGACGCCGAGAGATCGGCGGCGTCGCGAAGGAGCGCGGCGCGCGCCTTGCTGGAGCGCACGAGCCCAGCGAGCGCCGTGCCCGCGACGATCGCGCCGGCGTGATCGCCCATCTCTCCCGCCGCCGCAGCCAGCACCAGCGCCGCGCCTGCGCTCGCGGGATCGATCGTCAGCGACGCGGTCGCGTTCTCGGCGGCGGCGCGCGGGGCGCCTGCGCGCCGCTGGAGACGGCCGAGCGCGCTACGCAGCACCGAGCGCTCGGTGTCATCGGCCGCCCCCTCGAGGCGACAGCGCAATGCCTCCACCGCGAGATCGAGCCCCGCGCGATCGCCGGCTCGTACCTTCGGCAGCGCGCGCCGCACGAGCTCGTCGAGCACGACGGCATCCCGCGAGCCGAGCGCGATGAGACGATCCCAGGGGGCGAGCTCATCGCTCTCGGGCAAGCTCCACGAGACGATGGCCGCGAGGCCCGAGAGCGCGCGAAGCGCCGCGAGCCCGGTCGTGGCCTCGGCGGCGAGCGCCAGGGCGTTCGCGAGCTGGGGCGCCGAGCCGGTGCGGCGGGCGAGGCGCTCGGCAAGACGGAGCGTCGCGAAGTCGGTGGGGGCGCCCGCGAGGAGCGTCTCCGCGCTCGCGCGCGTGACGTTCCTCCCGGTCTCGAGTGTTCGCAGCGCGGCGAGCACGGGCGGCACGAAGTCCGCGGGCACGTCGGCGCGCGCGCCGAGCCGGCGCAGGCGCTCGGCCACCAGCCGTTCCGCGGGCAGCGAGTCGCGCGCGAGCGCGTAGAGGCGCACCGCCTCGACGTCACCACCGGGACGCTGCTCCGCGATCTCCGCGGCCCGCACGAGGTGCGCGACCTGCGCTTCCGGGTTCGCGGCGTCGCTCGCGAGCGCCTCGAGCTTTGCCTGTAGCGCCTCGTCATCGCCGAGCTGCTCGAGAGCCGCGACGATGGCGCTCGCCAACGCAGGATCGCCCGCGCTCCCCTCGCGCGCCGCCTCGAGCGTCTCGAGCGCGCGGCGAGGAGCCCCGAGCCGCTGCGCGTGCACCGCCGCCTCGGCGAGCGCAAGAGCGAGCCGCACCGGCTTGCGCTTCTCTACCGCAGCGCGCCCCGCCAGCGACCGGGCGACGAGCTCCCAGCGCCCCGCCGCCGCATGGAGGCGCGTCTCGAGCTCGCGCGCGCGCGCGTTCGGCCGAGCCTTCGCGAGATCCTCCGCGAGCGCGAGCGCGCGCTCGGGCTCGACGTCGGACAGCGCCTCGGCGGCACGCAGGCGCACGTCGCCTTGCGCGTGCGCCTCGGGCGTCACCTCGGCCTCCGCGAGGAGCGCGCGGGCGAGGCGGCGCGCGTCGTGCGCACGCGTCGCGGCCGAGGCGAGGCCAGCGATGGCGCTGCGCCTCTGGGGATCGAGGGCGAGCACGTCCTCGTAGGCGCGCGCCGCGAGCGCGGCCTCCCCGGCGACGTCGTCCCAGAGCCACGCGATCTTCTCGGCGTAGTGAATGCGCTTGCCAGGATCGCGCGTGCGCTCCGCGGCCTTCTCGTAGAGCGCGACCCGCGCCGCGACCACCTCACGCGAGGAGGGCGGCGCGAGTCGCTCCGCGAGCGCATCGAAGACGCCAGGCGCCTCGGGATCGGCGATCCACGCAGCCTCGCGATGGCGCGCAGCCTCGAGCTCACGACCGGCCGCGGTGGAGGCCTCGGCCGCGAGAAGCAGCGCGCGCGTCTTGCCCCGCGAGTCGTCGGCGAGCGCCGATTCACGCAGCCACATCGTGGCGCGGGCCTCGTGCCGGCCGCTGCTCACGAGCAGCCGATCGAGGTCCTCGAGGATCGTGGGGTCATCGGCGTCGAGCACGCGGGCGCGCTCCATCGCGAGCACCGCGTCTCCGGTCTCCCCGGCGCGCTCGGCCGCGGCCGCCACGCCGCGCAGCGCCAGCAGCTCGGCGCGCGGATCGGTGATGAGCGCGAGCGACGCCTTGCGGACGCGCAGCACGTCGCCATGGCGTCCCTCCTTCTCGAGGAGGCGCGCGAGCAGCTCGGCGACGCGCCCATCCACCACCTTCGAAGTGCGCGCGCGGCCGTGCGTCCGCTCGAGGAGCTTGATGGCGCGGGCGCCCTGATCACCGCGCAGGTAGGCGAGCGCCCCGTCCAGCTCCAGCGCCGAGGCGCGCGCGGGATCCTTCTCGATCGCCGCCTCCGCCTCGAGCAACGCCCCCAGCCGCGCGTCGTCGCGGTGGACGAACGCGTGGTCGACCGCCGCCTGTCGCACCGGGCCGATCGCTGGCGCGAGCTCCAGCGCGCGGTCGAGCGCCGAGCGCGCCGTCGGCAGATCCCCGAGACGCCGGTCGTAGACGAGCGCGCGCTCCACGTGGAGCCACGCCGCCCGCTGCGGTTCGCCCGCGAGCCCCGCGAGCCGACCGAGCAGCGCCGCGAGCTCGGGCCAGCGCGCGGTCGCCTCGAGCGAGGCCTCGAGCGCGACGAGGGCGCCGGGGTGGTCGGGCACGAGCGCCAGGGCGGCCTCGAAGGCCGCCGCCGACGACACCGAGGGGCCGCTCTGCGCCTCGAGGAGGCGCCCTTTCTCCACCAGGAAATCCGCGCGCACGAGCGAATCGGAGACGTGCTCCGCGAGGTGTTCGACATGCGCGAGCTGCGTCGCGAGCGCCTCCGGCGAGCGCCCACTGGCCAGCATTCGCAGGAGCGCGTGCGCTGCGGGCGCGTGCGCCACGGCAGCTGCTGCCGCCTCGGAAGAGCTGCGGGCGGCAGCGGTGAGCCCGTCGTCGAGCTCGGCCCACGCGAGCTCGAGGTTTGCGCGGAGGCGCCCCACGGGATCGCCTTCGGCGAGGCCCTCGACGCGCGCGCGCAGCAGCGCAGTCGCCTCCGTCTCGCCTTCGCGGTCTTCCCACAGCGCGCCGGCCTCGAGCAGGTCGAGCGGGCTCGGCAGCCTCACCACCGCCGCGTCGAGCGGCGGCGCGACGACGCCGTGCGTCCCGGTGAGCATCGCGTTGCTGCGTGCGTTCGCGGCCGCGTTCAGGAGCGATGCGCGCTCCCCGGGGTCGAGGGTCTCGTCGCCGTCCACCATTGGTACAGCCTACTGGAGAGAGGCGCACAGCTGGCACCTCACGACGGGCGGTTCGGCGCTAGGCTATGAGGACACGAGGCCTCTCCTGCGCACCTCCGCCCTCGGGCTCCTCCGTAGTGTGTCCTCATCCTCGTGCTCATCGCGGCGTGCAGCGGGGCCAGCGGGCAGGACGTCTTCGAGCCGAACGGCGCGTCGTCGAGCAGCCGCACCAGCGGCACCAGCGGCACCGGCACGACGAGCGGGACGGGAGGCACCAGCGGCGGCGTCGCCGACGCGTCGGTCGATGCGCCACCACCCTGCCCCACCGAGACCGAGCCGAACGACGGCCGGACAGCGAAAAACCCGATCGCACAGGCGATGTGCGGGATCATCAGCCCGGAGAGCGAATCTGATTTCCTGACATTCCAGCTGAAGCCCAGCTCGACCACGCTCGCCATCAACTTCACCGGCGAGGTGACGCTCAGGGTCCTGGTCGCGGGCAACAGGGTCACGCGCACGGGCCTGAACAGCGTCAAGGTCCCGTTCGTGAAGAACCAGCGCTATTCGATCGAAGTGCGGGGCACCCAGAAGCTGCCGAACACCGCGTGGCGCGTCGACGTCATCGAGAAATAGCCGACCGCGTCAGCACCAAGCCTCCCAGCGTAGAGGTGCGCGGGCTGCGGAGGGGAGCGGGCCTCCTCCGGCCGCGTCGGGAGCAGCGGTAACGTCAGCCCGCAGCGACAACGGTAGCGGCACCGCCTGGGGACCCGCAGTGCAGCTGCGGCCGTGTGAAAGGGTTCGTAGCCACCACCGTCAAATCGCCCCGACTCGAGCGGGGCGGCGTCGCACGGATCACCGCCGGCGCGCAGCGAGACAGCGTACCGCGGCCGGAGGAGGCCCGCTCCCCTCCGCAGCCCCCCAACCGCGCAGCGCAGCTATGCCGCCTTCGCGCGTCGATTCACCACCGCCGAGATGAACGACTCCCAGTCGATGCGGTCCTGCCCGTTGAGGGCGAAGAAGCGCAGCCCCACGCCAGTCCGACCGAGCGGGTCGACGACGAGCCGGACGACGACGCCGTGCAGCTCGATGTTGCGGGTCGGCAATTCCACCCTCAGCTTGATCAGCTGGCGCTCGGGCGGCGGCTCGTCGGTGCGGATGAAGAGGCCCCGAAAGCTCGCGTCGAGCATCTCGACGGTCTCGTTACCGCCTCGACGCAGGATCTGGGTCGTGAGTGATACCCGCGCGCGGACGTCCTTCCGTCTCTCGCCGTTCTCTTCGTGGTGCATGGCAAGGGGATCGAACGGCCTGGCGGCTTGCGCACTTAAGGGCGGTTTCCGTGTAGTCTCGCGGGTGCACCATGTCCCAGACCATGCCTCGAATGGACGTCGCGACGGCGATGCTCGTGGCCCTCGATGATCGCATCGCAGGAGCGTGCGTCACGCTGCTCGACGACGCGGGCTTCCGCGTCATCCGAGTGAAGCACGTCGCGCCGGCCCTCGAGCGGATGCCCGTCGTCATGCCCCACCTCGTGATCGTACCCACGACCCTCCGCAAGGAGGAGGACGAGGGGCTCGTCGATCGCTGCGTGGCCATCGGCGCGGAGGTGCTGCGGCTCGCGCCCGACGTCGATCCGCGCGCCCTCGCGGCCCTCGTCGCGAGCGCAGCGCATGGCTCGCTCGAGAAGCCTCGCTAGCGCTGATCCGTGGCGAAGCGCCCCGCTGGGTGGGTGCGGCGCCGTTCCGACCCGCTACATCCTGCCGCAGAAAGAGACCCCTCGCCGCACTTCATGCACCAACGTGCCCCAGAGCTGCGGCAGTCGTGGCAAAAATGCACACGCTGCCCGCGCCCGGATTGACCGGGGGTCTGCCGGCTGGGAACGTTGACTCATGAAGCTCTCGATCAACGCGGACATCGAGCTCGATCCGCCCGGGCAGACCTCGTACGTGACGTGGCTGGACGTACGCGTCGGCGACCCCCCCCAGCAGACCTACGGGGTCGCGCGCGTCGCCATCGTCCACGTCGGCGAGATCGCGGATGCCCACGGCGATCTTTATCCGGCCCTCCGCGGCACGAAGCTCGAGTCGCTGTGCGACGCATACTTCGCCGAGGGCTGGTACAAGGACGACTTCGCGGACGGCGCGGGTATCGACCTGCTCTACGTCGAGAGCGTCGAGATGGACGCAGCACACCAGCATCGCAACCTCGACCTCGCGATGGTCCGCCGCCTCTGCGATACGCTCGGCAGCGGGTGCCAGATCGCGGTGATGCCCTACCGCGACGCACTGAAGGCCGGGCACTGGGGCCAGCTCGGCTTCTCGATCACCACCCCGGGGCGCACCGCGGGCCTCATGCACATGAAGCTCGGCTACCGCCATGCGCAGGTCGTCGACACGACGGGCTCGGGCGACTTCATCGTCGAGCCGTCCGTCATTCTCCACGACCGACACATGAACAACTAGTTCCCGCGCGGGGTCAGAGGCGCGCGGGAGAGCCGTCACCCGACGAGGGGCTGCTCGTCTGGTAGCGTTCGAGCTTGCGGTAAAGCGTACGGCGGTCGAACCCCAGCACCTGCGCGGCGCGCGACTTGTTCCCTCCCACCAGCGACAGAACGCGCAGGATGTAGCGGCGCTCCAGCTCGTCGATGGTCACGATCTCTTCCGGCTGGTTCGCGGAGACCACGAACTTCTCCGGCCGGAACGTGCGGACCTTCTCCGGGAGATCGTCGAGCTCGATGGTGGTGCCGCGCGCGAGCGCCACGGCGCCGTCGATGCAGTTCTCCAGCTCACGCACATTTCCGGCCCAGGCATAGCCCATCAGCTTCTCGGCTGCCGGCGGAGAGAGCTCGAGGCCCACCTTGCCGTGCCGATCGCCGTACTGCTTCAGGAAGTGCCGCGCGAGATGAAGCACGTCGCCCCCGCGCTCACGCAGCGGCGGGACGTCGATCTTCACGACGTTGATGCGATAGAAGAGATCCTCGCGGAAGCGGCGCTCGTAGACCTCGTCCTCGAGGACCCGGTTGGTCGCCGTGAGCACCCGCGCGTCGAACGGGATCTCCTTGTTCGACCCGACGGGACGCACCTTGCGCTCCTGCAGCGAGCGCAGCAGCTTCGGCTGCACCTCGAGGGGCAGCTCGCCGATCTCGTCGAGGAAGACCGAGCCCCCCCGTGCGCGAGAACCGCAGGTGCTCTCCGGAGACCTTCGTGTCTCGCACCCCTGCGTCCGCGAGCCAGTCTCGACCCACGATCGAGCCTGGAGTGGGCACCTGCAAAGCCACCTGCGCCGGGAACGCGCCGAGCAGCACCGGATGGCCGACAGCGGAACCGCCGGACGAAGGAGGGTGATGCTCTTCGGTGGTGGTTCGAGGAACACGTGGCAGGGACACGGAGCCTCCTTGTGGCTCAGCGCTCGTCGAGGAAGACGCTGATGGTGGTGGTGGGCACGGCGGGATCGTCGAGCAGGAGCACGAACCCCGAGCAGAGCGCGGTCTCCAGGTATCTTGTCGTCCCCGGCTTGCGCCGCCCGAAGCCTTTGGCCAGGATCGTCGCGCCTTCACGGATCGAGAAATAGACACGCCCGCCGTCGATGTCGGAGGTCGTTACCGGCAGTCGCCCCGGGGTGCCGGTGAAATCAGGGAGCATCGAGAAAGGCGCACAGACCGGCGGACCGCCCGTGACCTGCGCACAGATCTTCGTGGTCGGCGTCAGGCGGAGCGTGGGGCTGGTGACCCCGCTGAAGCGCATCTGCCAGCTGTGCGGCGTTGGAACATCGCTCGGTTCGCCCGTGCAAACCGGGCAGTCAAAGCGCGTAGCGCGCGGGTTGAACGGGAGGCTCGCTCGGCGACAAGGGTTGATCGCGGTCTCCGGCGGCGACGCGGTGAGCGTCGGCACCGGTGTCTCCACGGGCAGCGGGATCGAGGGAACCTCCGCGGACGAGCCACGAAGAAGCGCGAACGCTACGGCGCCGCCGATCGCCCCGAGGAGCACGAGGAGCGCCGCCCAGGGCTTCCGGGACGGCGGTGGTGCTGGAGACCTGGTCAACGACTCGCGCATCGGCGCCGCCTCGATGGTCCTCGCGGAGTACGGCGGCGGCGCGTACGGCAGCGGCGCGCCCATGGGCTCTGTCCCCACGCTGACCGGGGGCTGCACGGCTGCTGTCCGCGCTTCGATCGATGGGGCGCTGTGCAGCGACGTTGGCCTCGAGGCGCCTGGCCGCGGCTCCCTCCGCACGGCCGCGCCGGTGCGCAAC
>JAYTBL010000514.1:0-4037 GCA_043736975.1 Polyangiaceae bacterium | reverse complement strand
CGCAGTAGCGCCCGCAGCGCGTACGCCGAGCCGTAGAGGTTCGGCTCGCTTCCGCCCGGCCAGTAGGCGAGGCCGCCGCCGCCGGTCTGCATGGTGGCGAGGCGCTGCACGCCGGCCTCGATGCGCTTCTTCAGCTCGGCGTCGTCGAGCGAGGTGGTGCCGGTCCAGGGCAGGATGGTGCGCGCGGCCAGCAGCGGGATGGTGCTCGAGGTCGTCTGCTCGACGCAGCCGTGCGGATAGTCGAGGAGGTACGAGAGGCGCTGCCCGAGCTCGGGGTAGAGCGCGCTGCCGGTCTTGACGGAGAGCACCGCGCCCTCGTCGAAGACGGCGTCGGCCGGGATCGCGAGGTGGATCTCCTGCTTGTCAGCAAAGACGCCGGAGGCCATCGGGTGCTCCTCGATGCCGGGCTCGTCGACCCGGAAGGGGATCTCCACCTGGTCCTTCACCGCGCCGCCCACCTCGAGCGCGAAGCGCATGGCGCGCGTCCCGGCCTTGCCGGTGTCGAGCGGCGCCGCTACGCGGACGCGGCTCTTCGGCGCGATGGTGACGTCGCGCCGCTGTCCCGCGACCGTGACGTGGGCGTCGACCGGCGAGTCGGTGTTGTTGTGCACCATCGCCGCCGCCTCGAACGTGTCGCCGCGCAGCGCGAAGCGGGGCATGATCGGCTCGAGCATGAGCGAGCGCGTGACGACGAAGCTCGACTCCGCGGTTCCGCCGCCGCCGAGATCGTCGACCGCGACCGCGGTCATCCGGAACTCGGTGAGGTTGTCGGGCAGCTTCACCTTCGTCTTCACGCGGCCCTCGCCGTCGGTCACGAGATCGGGGAGCCACGCGGCGGTCTCCACGAAGTTCTTCCGGGTATCGAGCGACTCCTCGCCCTCGCTGTCGCCGCCGCCCGCGGTGTGCGCCTTCTCGCGGCGTCGCAGCATGGAGGCGCGGCTGTCGGTGAGGCGAAAATCCAGGCCTCGCCCGGGGCGCAGCGCCACCGCCGGATCCTTGGGGTGGTACGCCGTCATGCGCAGCACGCCCTCGTCCACGACGCCGAGCGTGACGTCCGCGTTCTTCACCGGCTGTCCGTTCTTGCGGACCTCGATGGTGATCTCTGCGTCGTCGCGGATCTCGTAGGCCTTCTTCGCGCTCACCACGCGGACCTCGAGCTTCGCTTCGTCAGAGCTCACCGGGATGCGCACCACGCCCACGCGGTAGTCGGCCTCGCCCGTTCCGATGGGGAGCAGCGTGACGGCGGCGTGAACCCACGGCGCGTTGGCGGCGGTGAGCGGGACGTCGATGGTGCCGCTCGGCCCGTCGATGCGCTGCGATTGCTGGCGGACGATGCCGCCCTGCTCGAACGTGATCAGCGCGGTGGCCTTCGCGAACGGGCTCTGCACGAGCAGCTTCGCGGTCTCGCCGCCCCGGTAGCGCGCCTTGTCGAGGACGAGCGGCACCTTCTTGCCCTGCGAGGGCACGCCCCCGCGGTCGGCCGCGGTCCAGCTGCCATAGGCCCAGAACGACGTACTGGCGTCGTCACGGCCGTCGACGCGCGCCACCACGCGGAAGTTTCCGCCGTGGGGCACCGGGAGATCACACGCCACCGCGGCGGCGGCGCTCGTGATCTCGCACGACGACTCGAGCTTCGCGACGTACTTCCAGCGCTCGACGACCGCGCCGCTCTCGGCCTTCTCGGCGGCGCGCGTCCAGGTGAGGCGCTCGAGGCGCGCGCTCACCGCCTTGCCGGGGGCGGCGTTGCCCGCGGCGTCGACCACGCCGAGCTCCACGTGGAGCGGCTGCCCGGCATCGGCGAAGCGCCGCGAGAGCTTGAGGCCGGCGTGGCGCGGATAGGGATCGTGCACGGTGCGCAGCTGCCCCGACACGTGACGGTTCGAGGCGTCGGTGACGTCGGCCTCGAGCACGAGCTCGGTCGGGCCACTCGAGAGCGGGCCGGTGACGGCGTCGACGGGGAGCGAGCCGTCCTCGCCGAGGACGCCCTCGCCGGTGACGGGGCGGAGGGCCTCGGTGGTGGGCGTCTCGTCCCACCAATCGTGGTCGCGCCCGAAAGAGAGGCCGGCTGCGGCGAGCGCGCCGCCCTTCACCGGCACGCTCGACTTCTTGATCACCCAGCTCACGTGCGCGCCGCCCATCGGCGCGCCGAAGAGGTAGCGGCCGACGATGCGGGCCTTCAGCCTCTCGGCGCTCTCGCGGGGCGCGGGATCCGGCTCGACGTCGACCTTGAAGCGCGGCGTCTCGAAGTCGGCGACGCGGATCAGCTCGTTCGCGAGG
Organism: Polyangiaceae bacterium; assembly: GCA_043736975.1. Lineage (GTDB taxonomy): Bacteria > Myxococcota_A > Polyangia > Polyangiales > Polyangiaceae > Labilithrix. The sequence goes on along the minus strand of JAYTBL010000514.1, from coordinate 1,760 downwards.
AGCGTGTGCTTGCCATCGTCGACCTCGAGTCGTACCTGGAATCGGCCGGTGTGGCCGTTCTTTGCGAAAGAGACGTTCTTGGTGATCGCGCCGCGGGCGGTGGTGACGAGCGCCTCGTCGGCGACGTCGGTGCCCATCGGGTCGACCACGCGCAGGCGGACCTTGGCGCCGGCCGCGGCGCGAATGGCTGCGCTCTCCACCTTTCGCACGAAGCCCTTCACCGACATCGTCGAGCCGGGGCGGTACACGCCGCGATCGGTGACGATCATGCCCACGGAGTCGGTCGCGAGCTTGCCCTCCTCGGCCACGGTGAGCTCGGGGAAGAGCGCGTTCGAGGCGATGGCGCCTCGCTCGAGCGGCATCATGAGCGAGGCGTCGCCGCTCGTGACCGTGAGGACGGGATCGTCCCCGGCAGCGGCGGGCGGCGCCGCGAGGAGCACGCTGCCAGTGGCGTCGGTGACGCCGGCGGCGGTGCCCAGCAGGACCTGCGCGTTCGCCACGGGCTCGCCGCTGCCGAGCCGGAACACCTGGACGGCCGCCTTCTCCCCGGCGTGGTGCACGTGGGCCGCGAGCGCGTCCTTGCCGGCGGCGAAGAGGACGGCCATGGCGGGCCGGCTCGCGTCGCTGCCGGTGCCGTAGGTGGCGGCGACCGCGTTCTTCACCGCCTCCTTGATGCGCACCTGCGCGACGTAGGCGCGTCCGCGATCGAGCTTCGCGCCGAGGTCGATGGTGCTCTCCACCGTCTCGTCGCGCTTCGCTGGCGGAGTGAACGCGAGCACGACCGGATCACCTGCCGGCGGAGTCGACGACGCGGTGTCGTGGAGCGCCTTGCCGTACGCCACGGGGTCGCCCTTGGGCAGCGCCCAGAGGAGCAGCTCGCCCTGGGTCACGTTGCGCGTGGTGACGGGGAACGCGCGGGTCGCGCCCTCGTCGAGCAGCGTGACGCCTTCCGACATCGTGGCGCTGGCGGGCAGCGGCCGCGTCTCGAAGGTGAGCGCGACGGGCGGCGCGGTGCCGCCGTACTGGTCCTTCATGCCGCTGGTGGCGATCGAGTAGATCGTCGAGGGGAGGAAGCTCGCGGAGATCGTGAGCTCGTCCCAGCCGGACACGTAGAGGTTCTTGGGCAGCGGCGTGATGCTCACGTGCTTCCGACCGTCGCCGTAGCCGAGGCCCAGCGGGTTCGAGAAGCGCACGCGGATCGACGTGCCGGTGCCGCCCTTGATCGACGTACCGCTCGCCTCGCAGTCGGCGCCGCTACACCCCACCTCGACGAGCTTGGTCTGCTCGGCGATCCGGTAGCTCGCGCTCTTCACCTCGTCCTCGTCGCGCTGCGCCTTCGCCTCGACGCTCACGTGGTCGCCGCCCGCCACCGCCGCGGGGCGCGCGACGATGATGAAGCGCGGGTCGATCTTCTGCCCCTCGAAGGAGCGCATGACCGGATGGCTGAGCAGCGCCGGAAGCGCCACCGCGTCCTTGCCTTCACCCTTGGTCAGCTTGACCAGCTTGCCCGCGAGCCCGAGGTCGATGGGCTGATCGTAGACGACGACGATGTCGTGCGGGCCGCCGAGCATCGACTCGTCGCCGGGGTTGATGGCGATGGCGCGCGCCTGCCCTGGCTTCGGCAGGTAGTAGATGGTCTTGCCCGCCACCTCGACGATGGGGTCGGCCTTGAACGTGCCCTTGAAGCCGCCCTCCAGCTTCTTGCCGCTCGGCGCCGTCAGCTCGGGGATCTCGATCGTGTACTCCTGCTCGGGATCGAA
>JAYTBL010000513.1:0-4043 GCA_043736975.1 Polyangiaceae bacterium | reverse complement strand
TCGCGTGGCGAGCCTGCAAGCACGTGAAGTCGAACGCCATCGTCCTCGCGAAGGGCGAGCGCACGGTGGGCGTCGGCGCCGGCCAGATGTCGCGCGTGATTTCCGTGCAGATCGCATGCGAGAAAGCGGGTGAAGAGTCGAAGGGAAGTGTGCTCGCCAGCGACGCTTTCTTCCCGTTCCCCGACGGCCTCGAGGCCGCGGGCAAGCACGGAATCACCGCGGTCGCGCAGCCCGGCGGCAGCGTGAAGGACAACGACGTCATCGCCGCCGCCGACGCCCTGGGCATCGCGATGGTGATGACCGGCTTCCGCCACTTCCGGCACTAGCAGAGATCGGCGCCGCCGAATTAGGTAGCCACTTATTTGGCCCAGCGCAGCGCGCTCAGGCATTCATGGGCCCATGGCCGGAATGAGCGAGAGCTGCACGGTGTGCGGGCGGGGCTTCGACGTGCAGTTCCGCTACCAGATGGAGGAGCGCGAGAACGCGTTCTCATTTTTCTGTTCGCAGGCCTGTCACGGCAAGAGCCTTCGTGGTGAGACCGCAGGCGGCGTCGTCTGCGATTGTTGCAACAAGCGCTTCGTCGTCGACCTGGTGTCGCAGGTCGTTCGCATCAAGGGCGAGGCTCGCTACGCCTGCTCCGAGGGTTGCCGCGGGCAGCTGCTCCAGGAGGCCGGCGGTCAGCGCCTCGGCAGCATGAACGTGCCCACGCCCGCCCCTGCGCCGGTCATCGCCCCTGCCGCGACGGCGACGGCGACGGCGTCTTCCCCCATGCCCGCGCCCGCGCCCGCGTCGGTCGCTGCGCCCGAGTCGGGCCCGCGCGTCGCGCTCTCCGAGAAGAAGCTCGCCGCGCCGAAGAAGCTCGCCATCTTCAATCACAAGGGCGGCACCGGCAAGACCACCACCTCGGTCAGCATCGCCGCGGGCCTCGCGCTGAAGGGCCTCAAGGTCCTCCTCGTCGACACCGACTCGCAGGGCAACGTCGGCGTCTCGCTGGGCGTGAAGGCAGAGCGCACGCTCTACCACGTGCTCGTGATGGGGCTGAAGCCGCAGGACGTCGCGGTGAAGGTCCGCGAGAACCTCGATCTCCTGCCCTCGAACGAGACGCTCGCCGCCGCCGAGCTCTACCTCGCCGGGCGCCAGAACCGCGACCGCATCCTCAAGGATCGGCTCGCCTCCGCCGCGGCCCACTACGACGTCATCATCCTCGACTGCTCGCCGTCGCTCTCGCTCCTCAACCAGAACGCGCTGGTGTTCGCCGAGGGCATCCTGGTCCCGGTCGCGTGCGACTTCCTCTCGCTGGTCGGCGTCCGTCAGGTCATCAAGACCGTTAAGAACGTCAACGCCCTCCTCCACCACCCGGTGCAGATCTACGGCGTGCTCCCGACCTTCTACGATGCCCGCGCGCGCATCTGTCGCGACGCCTGGGGCACAATGAAGGAGCACTTCGGCGATCGCTGCTTCCAGCCGGTCCGCGCCACCACGAAGATCAAGGAGGCGCCCGCGCAGGGCAAGACCATCTTCGAGTACGCGCCCGATTCGCACGCCGCGGCCGACTACCAGCGCGTCGTCGATCGCCTGATCACGGGTCAGGCCTCGGAGCTCGACGAGACCGCCGAGCTCGAAGGCGAAGACACCCGCGCGATGACCGGCTGACTCGCCGCACCAACCTTACGACCGAGGAGAAGATTTCATGGCAGCGCGAGATGATGGTGGAGCGGGGCTGGGAGCGGCACGCGTGCTCGACGGCGACGAGGTCCAGGGCGTGCTCACGGGCGCGTTCTACCAGGCGCCGCCCGAGAGCGGTCGCATGCTCAAGGCCGAGCGTGCGGACGCGAAGGCGAAGCCGACGCACTACAAGGTGATCTGCATCTCCATGTACACGAAGGACCTCGAGCAGCTCGACGAGCTGGTGGACAAGCTCAAGACCCGCGGCATCACCAAGGCCAACCGCAGCGCCCTGATCCGCGTGGCCCTCGAGCAGCTCGATCTCGACAAGGTCCCGCGCGGGATGTGAGCTCGGCGCGCGCGAGTCAGCGCGCGCCCATCATCGTGTCCATGTCGAAGAGCTTCGATGCGATGGGCTCGACGTCCGAGCCGCGCGCCGTCTTGCCCACGGCCTGGAAGCCCGCCCTGATGAAGCGCTCGCGCTTCGCCCAGAAGGTGCTCTTGGTGTTCGCCGCGAGGTCGAGGCCGACCTCGAGTTGGCTCGCCGGGATGGCGGCGATCAGCGGGTAGGCCGCGGCCTGCTCCGCGAAGAGGCGCTGCTTGCCGTTGCTGAAGCCGACGCTCTTGTCGGCGGCGCTCGCGAGCGCGTCGAAGAGGTCCTTGCCGAGCAGCGCGCGCTGGTGGCTCACCGACTCGACGCGGATGCGGTCGGTGTCGCCCAGGAACTGCTTCATGCGCTCCGGGCTCTCGGCGTCGGCGACGTCGGACACGTCGAAGCGAATGCCGATGGGCAGCTTGACGTACGGCTTGCCGGCGAGGACGCGCGGCAGATCGTCGGACTCGTTCTCGGAGAGGTTCTTGTAGCGGGCCTGGAAGCGCTTGAGGAGCGCGACCATCGCGTCGCCGGCCTTCTTCGCGTCGCCGTCCGAGACCGGGCTCGCCCCGTTGATACCGGCGCGCGCCGCGCTGACGGTGCCGAGGTAGCGTAGGACCGCGCTGCGGTAGGTCTCCCCGTCGGCGGTGGCGAGCATCCCCAGCGCCTTGTCGTCGAGGCGGTAGTTCAGCGCGAAGGAGACGCCTGGACCGTTCGCGTCGTCGAGCGCGTGGATCTTCACCATCTGCAGGGTGACGCGGAGCTCTGCGGCGGCCGCCAGGAGATCGCGGAACGCGGGCTGCGCGCTGCGCACGACGTCCTGGCCCTTGAACTCCTCGACCGCGCGCTTGCGCGCATCGACGAGCGAGAGGTTGCCGCTCGCGAGCTGGACGACCTTCTTGGTCTCGTCCTCGATCAGCTTCACGTTGCACGCCTCGTCCCACGTGTCGCGGTTCGCGGTGTTGCTGCGCGGGCCCGAGGGGGCGGCCCTGGTGATGGGGCACTCGCGGCCGACCGCCTCCTGCATCGGGCTGCCGTACTTGTCGAGGGGCGCGAGCGCCTCGCTGCCGACGAGCGTCACGATGAGCGCGTCGGCGCTATCGAGGAGGACGTCGTCATCCATGTGCTTGTCGCCGACCACCGACTGCACGACCAGGTTCGCGCGATTGACCGCCCGGTCCGGGCTCGCCGCGTTCAGCGCCGCCGACGAGATGGCGGTGAGCTTGCTGCCGTGGTCCATCTGGAACAAGCCGCTGCGCTTCTCGAACGAGTTCCAGAGAACGCTCTGCACGCCGTCCGGCGTCTGCACCGCGAACGACCCGGTCTTGGCGACCGCGACGCGGTGGTAGAGGTCGATGCCGAAGATGCTGGCGCCGAACGAGCGTGAGCTCGCCATCGAGGCGCGCATCATGTCGAAGTCGAAGCGCACCGGCTGCTTGGTCTCCTCGAGGCTGCGGCTGTAGAGCGCCTGCGCGTAGCGAAGATCGCCGTGGAGCGCCTGCTCGAGCGCGCCCGCGACCTCCGGCTGATCGAGGTGGAAGCGCGCGCGCGCGAGCTCGATGCGGCTCGAGGACTGCGAGGTGGAGCCGCGCACGCTGGTCTTCATGAACGCGCCGAGCCGCTTGGCGAGGCCATTCTTGACGATCTTGCCGATGCCGGTGTCGAGGCAGCGGCTGCCGTCGTCGCAGTCGGTGGCGACGCCCCAGCTGCCGGTGACGCCCAGGCTCTTCTCGTCGACCTGCCCCTCGCTGATGCCCACGTCGAGCGCGACCTCGTCGCCCTCGAGGCGCACCAGCTGCACGTCGAGGACGCCCTCGACCGCGTGCGTGAGGCCCGCGGAGACCACCAGCGAGTACGCGAACGGGCCGGCGTCGGCGATGAGGATCGGGACGCCGATGCCGAAGTTCGCGGCGAAGGTGCCCTTGCCCTTGAGGCCTACCATCTCGCCGGGCTTCATCTTCAGGATCTGCTCGGCCTTCTCCGGGACGACGAAGCCGCCCACGCC
>JAYTBL010000512.1:0-4054 GCA_043736975.1 Polyangiaceae bacterium | reverse complement strand
ATCCGCTTGCCTGGTACGGCCTTGCCATGGAGTACCGGAAGCTCGAACGCTGGGACGACGCGCTCCAGACGTTCACCGCGCTCCGCACGCGCAAGCCTGACTACGTGGCGATGTACCTGATGTGCGGCCAGATGCTGTCCGAGGCGAACCGCAAGGAGGAGGCCCGCGCCTGGCTCGAGAGCGGGATGAAGGAGGCGCGCGCAAAAGGCGACTCGCACGCGCTCGGGGAGATCGAGTCCGCGCTGTCCACGCTCGACTGACTACGGAGCCGCGTTCCGGATCTCGACCAGCCGGTCCACCAGCTTGTCGAGGTCAATCGGCTTCGCGTAGTGGTCGTCGAAGCCGGCCTCGAGCGCGCGGCGGCGGTCGGCGCGCCCTGCGTAGGCCGTGACCGCGACCGCCGGCGTAAGGCCGCCCTCGTCCGCGCCCAGCGCGCGCACCCGCCGAATGAGCATGTAGCCATCCTCCTCGGGCATCGCGATGTCGGAGATGAGGACGTCCGGGCGGTGCTCCTTCAGCAGCGCGAACGCCTCGGGCGCTGACGAGGCGGCGAACACCTCGGCAGATCGCTGCACCAGCACGGTCGCGAGGAGATCGCGTGCGTCGGGGTCGTCGTCGACGAGGACGATGCGGAAACCCGCAAGCGCGTGCACGCCTGAACCCGGCGTATCACGCGAGCTTTGGAAGGGCGTCGCGACGGTCACTCTCCAAAGTGTATCGAAAGGAGCTGTCACCACCAACCCCTCGATAGGGCGGGGACGCGATGCCGCATTGCCCGCGCCAGGTCACGTAAGCGCTACTTCTCGGGTGGCTTCTCCGCTGCTGCGGCGAGCCGCAGCGCGTCGAGGCGCGCCCGGATGCGAGCCTCTTCGCCGCGCTCGGTGGGCTGGTAGATGGCGGCGCCGACCAGCTCGTCGGGCAGGTAGTCTTCGCCCGGGACGACGCCCTCGTCGTAGTCGTGTGCGTACTTGTAGCCAGCTCCGTAGCCGTCCTGCTTCATCAGGCTGGTGACCGCGTTCCGCAGCTTCATCGGTACCGGGAGGCTGCCGTGCTCCTCGATGAGCGCCTTTGCCCGCTGCCACGCGCTCTTCACGGCGTTCGATTTGGGCGCGCACGCGAGGTAGAGCGCGGCATGCGTGAGCGGGTACAGGCCCTCGGGCAGGCCCATGCGGCGGAAGGCCTCGTCGGCCGCGGACACCACCAAGAGGGCGCGGGGGTCGGCGTTGCCGACATCCTCGCTCGCGAAGATCAGCATGCGCCGCAGCACGAAGAGCGGGTCCTCACCGGCCTCGAGCATGCGCATCATCCAGTAGACGGCGGCGTCGGGATCGGAGCCGCGCATCGACTTGATGAAGGCGCTGATGACGTTGTAGTGCTCCTCGCCGGCCTTGTCGTAGAGGAGCGGCGCCTTCTCCTCCGAGGCCGCGAGCGTCTCGGTGGTGATCGCCGCCTGCCCGCGCGAGCGCGCATACTCGGCGGCGGCCTCGAGCACGGAGAGCGCGCGCCGGGCATCGCCCCGAGCCAGGCGCGCGATGGTGCGGATCGCCTCGGGATCGGCGGTCACCTCGCCGCCCCCGAGGCCCTGCTCGCGGTCGCCCAGCGCGCGCTCGAGGATCGCCACCAGCGCCTCCTCGCCCAGCGACTCGAGCCGGAAGACCTTGCACCGCGAGAGGAGCGCGGCGTTGACCGCGAACGACGGATTCTCGGTGGTCGCGCCGATGAGCGTGATCGTCCCCGCCTCGACGTGGGGGAGAAAGGCGTCCTGCTGTGACTTGTTGAAGCGATGGATCTCGTCGACGAAGACGATCGTGCGCTCACCGCGATAGTCGAGGCGCTCCTTTGCGGCGGCGACGATCTCGCGCAGCTCCCCGATGCTCCCCAGCACCGCGGAGAACGCGACGAACACCGATCGCGTCCGCGCGGCGATGACCTTGCCCAGCGTGGTCTTGCCGACGCCCGGCGGCCCCCACAGGATCATCGAGGGCACGCGATCCTTGTCGATGGCGTTCGCGAGGAGCTTCCCCGGCGTCACCAGGTGCGTCTGGCCGAGGTAGTCCTCGATGCGCGTCGGGCGCATGCGCTCGGCGAGCGGAACCGCGCCGGAGCTCACGGCCTCGCGGCGGGCCGCGGCCGCGAAGAGCGTGCTCGCGCCCGATGCGCCGGAGGGATCCGAGCTCGTCGAGAAGCTGCTCCTCGTGCTCCGGGGCCGCGCCACGAGGCGACCTTAGCAGAGATCGCGTGTATTCTCGGGCGTCCGAGATGACGAGGGCCTCCGTCAGCACCACGATCCTGAGCGCCAGCGCGCTCGCGCTCGGTCTCCTCGCGAGCTGCGGCGGCAAGGAGGAGAGCGGCATGGTGCCGTTCGATCCCTCGAAGCGGCAGACGCCGGTGGCCGACGTGGCGGAGCTCGAGATCCGCGCCGTCGGGGTCGACCGCTTCACCGTGTGTCCGCCGCCCGGGGACCTCGGGCAGCCGTGGTTCCCGCAGCCCCCCGAGTGGAAAGGCGCGGCCGCGGCCACGCCCACGCCCGCGGTCGATGCCGGCGCGTCCCCGGCGATCGATCAGGATTTCATCACCCGAACGCAGAAGTACACGCCCACCGAGCAGGCCATCGAGGCCACGCACCGCGAGTTCCGCGCGTGCTATCGCCACGGCCTGGTGCGTGATCCCGCGCAGGACGGGCGCGTCGCGATCGTGCTCAGGATCGGCGCCGACGGCAAGGTGGCGAAGGTCGAGGAGTACGCGGCCTGCGAGATCTCGACGGAGTCGATCGCCTGCATGAAGAGCGCGGCGGCGCGCCTGCGGTTCCCGCCCCCCGCCGCGGGTTCGGACACGGTCCTCATCCCGGCGGTGTTCACGTCGCGCGACGGCGTGCGTCGTAACTCGGGGACCACCAACGACTCGTACACGGCGCGCGCGTACCTCACGATGGAGGCTGCGCGACCCGGCCTGCATGCGTGCGAGGAGCAAGCGCGCCGCGACCTGCGGCCCATGCAGGCGGCGGCCACGTTCACGCTCAGCCTCGGCGCAAACGGTCAGGTTTCCAGCGCGCACGTCGACCCGTGGACGGGCGAGCAGTCGACGCTCGCATGCGCGGCGCGCGAGCTCGAGAAGCTTCGCTTCGCGCCGCCGCCGAGCGGCAAGGGCTCGGTCATCGCGCGACTCAATTTCAATCCACGTCAAGGCGGTCGTTGATCGAGGCGCGGTGATCATCCCGCGATCGTGAATCGTGATCGCGGATCGATCGCCCAGCTTGTGATCTGCTTCGGCTCACGGCATTGAGTTAGGTGATGGTGAGCCCGAGAGCCGTAGTGATTCCATTCGGCGTCCCCGATGACGGGCGCGGCTTGGGCCTCGGACTCGCGGCATTGGTCCACAGCTTCGCGCAGATCGACGGAGAGAGCGTGGCGCTCGCGCAGCTCCTCTCTCGCGCGCCGAACGCGCGCCGCGCCTCCGTGCGCGACGAGGATGACGAGGACGAAGAGGACGACGGGGACGAGAGCACGCAGTCGCGCGGCGAGGCCGGCCCGGTCGAGGCCTTCGTGCCGCCGCGCGCGTGGATGGATCTCACCGGGAGCAGCGCGGATCCCACGGGCGTGAGCTTCGTGGTGACCGGCGCCTTCGAGCCCCCGATCGACGGCCGCGGCCTCATCCAGCTGCTCGTCTTCGAGGCGAAGGACGGCCGTACCCGGGCGCGCGCCGAGGCGCAGGTCGACGGCGAGAACGCGGGCCGCGCGCTCCTCGGTGCGCTCGAAGAGCTCTGGTCCCAGCTCGACGGCGAGCTCGGCCCGATGCGCGAGATCGGCGACCTCTCGTGGGAGGCGCTCGAGAGCGTGCTCCGCGCGGAGCGCTGCGCGCTGCACGATCCCCTGCGCGGCGGGCCGCACGATCGCCTCGCCGCGATGGTGCACCTCGGTCGCGCCATCGGTGACGCGCCGGATGCGCGGTTCCCGGCGAGCCGCCTCGCTTCGATCGCCCTCGATCTCGCGTCGGGCGCGGCGGCGGACCGCAAGCTCGCCGACGCCGCGCTGCGGGCGCTCGTGCGCGCCACCGC
>JAYTBL010000511.1:0-4057 GCA_043736975.1 Polyangiaceae bacterium | reverse complement strand
AAGAGCGCCTAGGCTTGCCTTCGATGCAAGGAAGGACCTCGACATCGATCCGCCTGTCGTCGGCGTCGGCGAGAAGCGTGATCGCTCATGCTTTCCGGCAGGCGCAGCTCAGGCGAGCCCGACGTACAGCGTCTGGACGTCGTCGTCCTCGTCGAGCGCCTCCAGGAAGGCCTCCACCTCCGTGCGCTGCGCGTCGTCGAGCGTGACGGGATTCTTCGCCTTCCAGATCTGCTGCGCGGAGGTCACGGTCCATTTCCGGTCGGCGAGCGCCTTGCTCACGACATCGACCTCACCCGACTCGGTGAAGAACCGCGTGCCGCCGTCCTCCGCGGGCTCGAGGTCCTGCGCGCCGCACTCGATGGCCGCCTCTTCCGCGTCGACCCCGGCGCCGGGAGGCGTCGCCTCCACCTGGCCGAGCCGATTGAAGTCCCACGCCACCGAGCCCGAGGCGCCGAGCTGTCCCTTGCGGAAGAGCACGCGCACGTTCGAGGAGGTGCGGTTGCGGTTGTCGGTGAGGCACTCGACGATGACCGGCACCTGGTGCGGCGCGAAGCCCTCGTAGGTGACGACCTCGTAGATCACCGCCTCGTCGAGGAGCCCTGCGCCCTTCTTGATGGCGCGCTCGAGGGTTTCCTTGGGCATCGACTGCTTCTTCGCGGCATCGACGGCCATGCGGAGGCGCGGGTTCATGCTCGGGTCGGCGCCACCGCGCGCGGCCACCATGATCTCCTTAGCGAGCTTCGTGAAAGCCCGGCCCTTGGCGTTCGCCGTCGCCTCGCGATTCTTCTGCTTCCACTGTGCGCCCATGCCTCGCGGATACCCCAAGGGCGGCCCAAACGGCGAGGTAATTCTTTGTGAGAGATGTGGGTGTCCGTCGAACGGCCCCGGTTGCCTGCGCCGCTGCGCGTCCTAGGATCAGACGACGTGCTGCCGCGTCGCGTTCGCCTCTCTCTCCTCGCCGTGCAGGTCGTCAGCGTCCTCACGCTCCTGCGGAGCATCGCGTTCGACCGCTGGATCACCGTCCTCGCCTCGCTGCTGCTCATCGGCGGGGCGATGGCCGCGCGCCGGGGCAAGGCGTGGGGCATCGGCCTCACGTTCGCGACCGCGGTCTGGTTTCCCGTCGCGTTCGCGATCGGGATCGCGCCGGCGTGGTTCTGTCTCGTCGGCCTCGTGGCGGCGCTGCCCTTCGCGTTCACGCTCCGGCCTTTCGCGCGCTTCGACAAGGGGGCGACGGCGCTCCTCACCGGCATCGCCGCGGCGACCGGCACCGCCATCGCGCTCGCGTGGAAGGAGCTGGCGATGTCGATCTTCGAGATGATCCCGTCGCTCGCGCCCACCGGCGTCGCGCAGCACGGGCTGCTCGTCGCGACCACGCTGCTCGTGGTGCTGGGCGTCGCGAGCCGGAGCCGGCTGCGCGAGGAGTCTCCCGAGGAGGCGCAGGTGCGCGTCGGGGAGCGCGTACGCATCGGGGAGTCGAGCCACGAGCTCGGCGCGGCAGCCGCTGAGCTCGATGAGGACGCCGAGCACGAAGCCTCGGACGTCGCGCGCCCTCGCCGCCGCGCTCTCTGACGAACACGTCACATGGCGGTAACGTGGGTCGTCTATGGCGGTCGGCGTTGTCAGCGCCCTCGCTCGCGTTCCTCGCGCAGATCGTCGACGAGCATCCGAACCCGATGTTCGTCAAGGACGCGCAGCTCCGCTACGTCCTCGTGAACGCCGCGCTCATCAAGATGGCGGGCCTGCGCCACGATGGCGTGATCGGCAAGACCGACCATGATCTGCTCCCCGCGGCCAGGGCCGATTTCTACGGCGCTTCCGACGAGAGCTGCTTCGCCACCGCGGCCGAGGTCACCATCGACGAGGAGTCGATGACCGACGTTGGCGGCGAGCGCCGTATCCTCTCCACGCGCAAGGTCCCACTTCGCGACGCGGACGGCGTGATGACGCACCTCCTGGGGGTCATCACGGGTCATCACCGACATCACGGCCCGCAAGGTGGTGGAGGAGGCGCTGCGCCTGAGCACCGAGGAGCTCGAGCGGCGCGTCGTCGATCGCACACGCGCGCTGGCGGTCGCGCAGGAGGATCTCGTCCGCAAGGAGCGGCTCGCAGTGCTCGGTCGGCTCGCCGGCGGCGTCGCGCACCAGGTTCGCAATCCGCTCGGCGCCATCAAGAACGCGGCCTACGTGGTCGATCGCCGCCTCCGCGAGGCGCTGCCTCCGCCGTTCGCGAAGGAGGAGGTCGAGCACGCGATCTCCATCATTCACGACGAGGTGCAGCGCGCGAACCGCATCATCACCGATCTGCTCGACTACGCGCGCATCCGGAGAGCTCGGGCAGCGCCCGCACCACGGCGATCGACGCCGGGAGCTCGATGGCCTCGAGCGCCCGCTCGGCTCCAGGGCGCGCTCTTCAACATCCTGCGCAACGCCATCGAGGCGATGCCCGAGGGCGGAACGCTCACCGTCGCCGCCGAGCTCCGTGATGGCGCGTGCTTGGTGAGCATCGAGGACACCGGCGCCGGCATCCCCGAGGAGGTGCGTGGCCGCCTCTTCGAGCCGCTCATCACCACGAAGCACCTCGGGCTCGGGCTCGGGCTCGTCACCGCGCGCACGCTCATCGAAGGGCAGGGGGGCACCATCGCGTGCGTGCGCCTCGGCGCGCCCGGGGCGCGCTTCGAGATCACGCTGCCGCAGCTCGCCCCGACCTGACGGCAGCGCGGGGGGTTGCGCAAGCGGCGCGCGGGGCCGAGGCGGTGACCCACCAGCGCTTGGATCGGCAAGCATCCAGCGAGAGGCCAGGTCTCCCTGCAATCACACAGCATTTGTCGTGTGGGACGGAGGCATACACGTTGCTGGAGGGAGGGTCATGCGTCTCCAAGCGTCGCTCTTCGTCCTGCTCCTCGCGGCCAGCTCGGTGGGCTGTCACCACCGCCGGCACGCGCGCTACGCGCTGAACGACGACGGCGCCGCGCCTCCGCTGCAGCAGCCGATCCCGCAGGAGGAGCAGCCGCCGCAGGCCGCGGCCGAGGAGCAGCCCCCCGCCGAGGACACGACGCCGCCGCCCGAGTTGCCCGCGGCGCCGCCGCCCGAGGTCACCGCCGAGACCGAGCCGCCCGAGCCCGTCTACGAGGAGCAGACGCCGCAGGCTGCGCCCGACACCGTCTGGGTCCCGGGGTACTGGCATCCCGCAGGTCCGCGCTGGACCTGGTACGTCGGCGAGTGGCGCGCGGCGCCGGTGGGCTGCGTCTACACGGAGCCGTACTACACGCGCGTCGGGACGCGCGTGATCTACGTGCACGGCTACTGGCGCTCGGGCGCTGCGCCGGTGCGCTCGCCGGGCGGAACGCGCATCGTGTTCGTGCGGCCGGATCGCCCCGTCGATTACAGCAGCCGCTATCACCGTCCGATCCGTCTCGTGACCGGCCTGCCGCCCGGCGCGCGCCTCGAGCCGCGCTACCGGCCCGCGCCCATCGTGCACGTCGCCTACGTCCCGCGTCCGTCGACGGTGGCGCGGCTGAACGAGCCGCAAGCGCGCGCGCGTCTGGAGCCGTCGCCGGTGCCGGTGCCGGTGCAGACCACCTCGGCGCGGCTGCCCACGCAGCAACCGCCGAGCGTCACGTCGCAGCCTGCGCCGGCGCAGCAGAGCCGCGGCCGCCGCGATCGCGATCGCGATCGCGACGACAACGTCGCGAGCCGCGTGAACCCGCCGCCGCCTGCGGTCGCCCCGGCCCGCGTAGCGATCGCGACGCCCGCGCCGGTCCGCGCAGCGCCGCCTGCTCCGCTTCCTGCGCGCGTGGCGCCTCCGCCCCCCGCCCCGAAGGCCCCGCCTGCAGCACCCGCCCCGACCAACGCGACGAAGAAGCGGCGGTAACGCTCACGGGGGGAGCTCGAACGGGACGCTCGACTCTCTAGCCGCCCGCACCAAGGCGATCGAGGCAGCGGCGCGCATCGAGGGGATGTCCGGCGACCTCGAAGCGCTTCGCCGCGGAGCGGAACCACTCGGAGGCGCGGCTCGACTTGCCGCCGTCTGAGGCGGTGTGGCCGCGGACCTCGTCGA
>JAYTBL010000510.1:0-4059 GCA_043736975.1 Polyangiaceae bacterium | reverse complement strand
GGCGCGTGCGGATCGCGGGGTCCTCGATCGGCACCATCACCTCCACGCGGCGATGGAAGTTGCGCGGCATCCAGTCGGCGCTGGAGATGTAGACCTCGTCCCGGCCCGCGTTCGCGAAGTGGAAGATGCGGCCGTGCTCGAGGTAGCGATCGATGATCGCGCGCACGTCGATGTTGTCGCTCACGCCCGGCACCTGCGGGCGCAAGCAGCAGATACCGCGGATGATCAGCGAGATCGGCACGCCCGCCTGCGAGGCGCGATAGAGCGCCTCGATGACGTCCTCGTCGACCAGGGAGTTCATCTTCGCCACGATGCGCGAGGGGCGCCCCTGCCGCGCGTGCTCCGCCTCGCGCGCGATCAGCCCCAGCACCGCCTCGTGCAGCCCGAGCGGCGCCACCACCAGCGAGTTCCACTTCGCAGGCGCGCTGTAGCCGGTGAGCAGATTGAAGAGCGACGATGCGTCGGCGGCGATGTTCGGCTTCGCGGTGAGGAGCCCGACGTCGGTGTAGGTCCTTGCGCTGGTGGTGTTGTAGTTGCCGGTCGAGAGGTGCACGTAGCGGCGCAGGCCGCCGGTGCGCTCGCGGCGGACGATCAGGCTGCACTTCGCGTGCGTCTTCAGCCCCAGGAGGCCGTAGACGACGTGCACGCCGCTCTGCTCGAGGGTGCGCGCCCACTGGATGTTCGACTCCTCGTCGAAGCGCGCCTTGATCTCGACGATGGCCGTGACCTGCTTGCCGGTCTCCGCCGCGCGCGCGAGCGCCTTCACGATCGGCGAGTCACCACCTGCGCGGTAGAGCGTCTGCTTGATGGCGAGGACGTCGGGGTCCTCGGCCGCGCGCGAGATCAGCTCCACCACGGGGTCGAACGACTCGAACGGGTGGTGCAGGAGGATGTCGTTCTCGCGGATGGCCGCGAACATGTCGTCGGCGTCGCGCAGCGGCGGCACGAGCTGCGGGCTGTACGCCTCTTCGCGCAGATCGCGGCGCTCCTCGCGCGGGACCCAGCCGAGCAGCTCGGCGACGTTGAGGAACGGCGTGCGGTAGACGTCGCGCTCGGGATCGAGCTTGAGCGCGCGCACCAGCTTCGCGAGCGAGTCGGTCGACGGCTCGCCGGCCACCTCGAGGCGCACCGCGGCGCCGCGCTCGCGACGCCGCAGCTCCTGCTGGATGGTCTGGAGGAGGTCGTCGGCCTCCTCCTCGTCGATCTCGAGGTCGAAGTTGCGCGTGACGCGGAACGCGTAAACCCCCTTCAGCTTCACGCCCGGGAAGATCGTGCCGACGTGCCGCGCGATCAGATCCTCGAGCAGCACGAACGCGTGCTTGGTGGGCACGCCGCTGTCGGTCTTGAGGTTGCCCTGCACCTCGATGAGGCGCGGCAGCATCATCGGCACCTGCACCACGCCGAAGCCGGGCTCGGTCTCGCCCTCGCGCGAGAGCATCACGCCGAGGTTGAGGCTCTTGTTGCGGACGTGCGGGAACGGGTGCCCGGGGTCGATGGCGATGGGCGTGAGGATCGGGAACACCTCGTTGTGGAACCGCTCATCGAGGACCGCGAGCGTGTCGGCCGGGAGCTGCTCGGGACGGAGCAGCACGAACGTGCCGTCCGACGCGAGGCGAGGCATCAGGTTGCCCATGAGGCTCGCCATCTGCTGCGCCACGAGCTCGTGGGCGCGCAGCGAGATCTTCACGAGCTGGTCGTGCGCAGAGAGGCCGTCGGCGGCGAGCTCGCCGATCTCGCCGGTGAGCTGCGTCTTGAGGCCGGCGACGCGCACCATGAAGAACTCGTCGAGGTTCGCGGCGACGATGGCGTGGAACTTGAGCCGCTCCAAGAGCGGCACCACCTCGGACTCTGCCTCGTCGAGCACGCGCGCGTTGAACTCGAGCCAGGAGAGCTCGCGGTTCAGATAGAGCGTCGTGGAGCGGAGATCGGGTCCGTCGTTGGGGGGCGGCGGCGCCAGCGAAGGCGGCGTCGGCGCCGGGGCCGGGCCGGAGACCGGCGCGATCATGTACCCAGGGTTCGCGACCGGCGCAGGCGCCACCGACGAGACCGACGCCGCGTGCGGGTTGGAGGCGGACCCGCTCGGGGGGCCCTTGTCGGCCGCGGGTGAGCTGGGCGCGGGAGACGGGACCACTGACCCGGGCGCGGGGGTGGCGGAGGGCACCGGCGCGAGCTCGGGAGACGGAGGCGCGGGAGCCGGCATACCTCGCGGAGTCTATCCCAAATACGGGCTTTCCCGTGTGTGACAACTGTGCGTCAGCGCTGAACGGGCAACCACACGTGAATGCCGTCGAACGACGCGCTCTCGATGTACCTCGAGCGGACCCAGGCGAAGGCCGCCGGACAGTGCGCTTCGAAGTCCTGGGCAGCGTCCTCGAAGCGCAGGAGGGGAGACCGGTCGAGCATGACGAACGCCGCGGGTGGCGACGCCTCGAGGCGTGCGAGGAGGTCGCGCTCGTGCTCGTCGCGCATGGCGACGATGACGCGCATCTGCTCGGCAGAGGGGCGGGCGCCGTCCTCGAAGCCGCCTCCGAGCGCCGCGTCGGCATCGAGGTCGTAGGCGTAGATGTACGGCGTGGCGCTGCGCCGACGCGCGAGGAAGAGGAGGTAAGGGTCCATGCCGTAGGTCTGGACGCGCTCGTGCTCGCGGGTGTGGCTCGCGACGTGCGCCGCGGCGTCGCGCAGCCCCTTGGGGAAGAAGTCCACGCGCTCATACGGCGCGAGGCGCTCCGCCGAAGCGAGGCTCGCGGCGTCGCGCAGCTCCGGAGGCGCGGGGTAGCCCTCGCTGTCCACGATGATCTTCGCGCGCACGCCGAGCGCGATGGCGAGCGCACCTGCGACCAGGGTCGGGCCGAGGCGCGCGCGCCGCTCCCCGAGCAGCCACGCCTGGTGCGCGAGCGCCACGAGCACGAGCGAGGTGCCCGCGCACACCGGATGGAAGTGGTACTGGAACCCCTTGGCCTGGATGCCGACCGACGCGAGGCCGGCGAGCGGCATCACCGCGAGCGCGAGGGCGCGGCGCGGCATCTTCTTCGTGATCACCAGCGCCACCACCGAGATCGCGGCCAGCACCGCATACGCCGCGGTCGCGCCGTGCCCTGGCATGCGCAGGATCTCGAGGAAAGAGCGCGGCCAGATGAAGCGATACATCGCGGGCACGTCGACGAACGAGATCCGCACCCAAGCCGACGCGTCGCCGTAGCGCAGCAGGAAGCCGATCGGCGCGAGCGCGCCCACCACCACGCCACCCAGCAGCACCGCGCTCCGCCGCGCGCGGCTCAGCGCGAGGTCGTCGAGCGCGAGCGCGACCAGCTGCCCGATCGTGAAGAGCACGTAGGTGGGCTTGCCGAACCACGGCATCGCGGAGGCTGCGCCCGCGACCGCGAGCAGCGCGAGGCCGGGGCGCGCGGCCTTCTCGCGCAGCAGCGACTGGCCGGTGATCTGGAGGCCCACCGAGACGAGGACGAACCAGTCGAAGAAGCTCTCGCGCTGCGCCGTGTCCCACCACCCGAACGCCAGGTACTGCGCGGAGAGCACCGCCCATGCCGCCGCGCCCAGCGACACCTCGCGCAGCACGCGCTCCCAGCCGCGCTCGCCTCGCTCGTCGAGCGCCGCGAGGCAGCCTCCGGCAAACGCCGCGGCCAGCGCCGTGACGATCAGGTCGAGGACGCGGAAACGATGCTCGTCGGCGCCGCCGAGCGCGAGGGCGGCGCGGTGCACCATCGCGACCAGCGGCCCGTTCACGTCGCGAACGTCACGATAGAGGACGTCTCCCTGCTGCGACGCCCACGCGATGTACTGGAAGATCCCCTGGTCCCGGCCGAGCGTGGCCCAGGAGGCGCGCACGCTCGCGCTCCAGACCGCGGACATCGCGGGGAGCGCGACCAGCATCCCGGGCGCAAGCGCGCGCAACGCACGGGGAAACGAGCCCATCGCCCGGGCAGGCTACCACGATGCATTGGGCGTGCCACGGTCCGGGGGCCTCAGGCCCGAGGCTCGAGGCCCGAGCGCTCTTCGAACGTTACGCTCGACCTCGCATGGCGATCAGGTTCACAATCGGGC
>JAYTBL010000509.1:0-9730 GCA_043736975.1 Polyangiaceae bacterium | reverse complement strand
CACGATGGTCCCGCCGGGCTCGAAGCACTCGTGGAAGCCTCGCCCTGGCCACGGCCGAGCTGGACGCGGGCCGCTGACCGCTTACGCCCGAGGGCTGAGGCCGTCTCTGTAGTCAGAGGTGCGAGGAACTTGCGCCGCCGCCGCCAGACAGCCCGCGAACGTGCTTAGCTTGGAAGAACTTCGGCGCTCTCCGCGTCGTACAAGGAGCCCATGAGCACCCGTCGGACCATCCTCGTCGCTTCCTCCGCCGTCGCCGCAGCGCTCATGGTGGCCTTCGCCCCGGGGCATATGAACACGGCGCACGCCCAGCGCCAGGTCGGCAGCATGCCGCCCTTCGATGCTTTCCCGACCTCGAATCGCACCGTGGAGAACGTGGCCGACACGATCCCCGGCGAGCTCGTGGTCGACGTGAGGGACGACCTCTCGGAGGAGGAGATCCAGCAGCTCGGGAGCGAGTACCACCTCACGCTGCGCGACAACTCGCCGGGGGTGAAGGACGACGGCAAGATCGAGCTCGCCGACGTCGACCCCTCGCAGATGGCCTCGCTCATCGCGCGCCTCGCGAAGGATCCGCGCGTCGAGGCGGTCGAGCAGGAGACCGTCGCCCGCGCCTTCTTCACGCCCAACGATCCGAAGTACGCCGAGCAGTGGCACATGCAGCGCGCCGGCGCCGAGAAGGCCTGGGAGTACGCCTGCGGTGAGGGCGTGACCGTCGCCGTCGTCGACACCGGCATCGCCTGTTACGACGACGGCGGGTTCATGAAGGGCACCGACCTCGCGGGCACGAAGTGCGTCGCTGGCTACAACTTCGTCGGCAAGAACGACATCGCCGCGGACGACCAGGGCCACGGCACCCACGTCGCGGGCACCATCGCGCAGACCACGAACAACGGCGTTGGCGTCGCGGGCCTCGCGCACTGCGCGAAGCTGATGCCGGTGAAGGTCCTCTCGGCGCGCGGCTGGGGCACCATGGCCGACGTCGCGGAGGGCATCCGCTGGGCGGCCGACCACGGCGCGAACGTCATCAACCTCTCGCTCGGCTCGGACTCGAAGAGCCCGGTCGTCGAGAAGGCCGTCCACTACGCCTACGTCAAGGGCGTGGTGGTGGTCGCGGCCGCCGGCAACTCCGGCAAGTCGGTCGGCTTCCCCGCCGCGTACGACGGCGTGATCGCGGTCAGCGCCACCGACAAGAACGACGCGATCGCGTGGTTCTCGTCTCGCGGCCCCGAGGTCTCGATCGGCGCCCCCGGCGTCGGCGTCACGCAGCAGACCATCTGCGAGTCCGGCAAGAACAAGTGCGAGCAGTGGGGGGTCTTCAACGGCACCAGCATGGCCTCGCCGCACGTCGCCGCCGCCGCCGCGCTGCTCGTCGGCCAAGGCGTCACCAACCCCGACAGCGTGAAGGCGATCCTCCAGTCGACCGCCACGCCGAAGGAGGACAAGAACCTCTTCGGCGCGGGCATCCTCGAGGCCGGCAAGGCCACCGCCTCCACCCACTGGGCGCACCTCGGCGTCCGCTTCGCGGCGCTTCTTGCGCTCGCGTTCGTGGTCATCCGCCGCATCAAGGCGAAGGGCGGCACGGTCGAGAAGGGCAGCGGCAAGTGGGTGGGCGCGCTCTTCGCGGGCATCGGCCTCCTGCCGTTCCTCCCGCTCCTCGGCGTCCCGGCGCGCCTCGGCGCGCTGCGCTGGGTCGCGGATCTCGCGATGCGGCCGTTCGGTGAGTGGGACCTCCTCCTCGCCCCGAGCTTCCACAAGTGGCTGCTGTTCGCGAGCGTCGCACCCGCGTTCCTGCTCACCACGTTCTTCTTCAACAACAAGCGCCTGCGGCCGTTCGTCGGCGGCTTCGCGCTCGGGACCGGCGCGCTGCTGGTGCAGCTCGGCATCAGCGGCGAGACCCTGTTCGCCCTCGGCGGTTTCGGCCTCCGCATTTTCTGTGCGGCCAACGTCATCGCTTGCCTCTGGGTCGCGCGCATGTCGCTCGACGCGAAGCGCAGCTGATCGTTCCACGATCGCCCGCGCGCGCGGCCCGGCCGTCGCGGCGCGAGCGGTCATGCGGCGACGAGCGCCGATCACGGCGCGCGCCACCCGACGATTCCGTTCCAGACCACCGCGTTCGGCGAGCGACGCGGCGCGAGCGCCCCCTCCGCGATCACGCAGCAGGTCGGCTCGAGATGGTAGCCCGTGGCGGAGCGCTCGAGCAACGGTGCTAGCCCCATCGCGCGCAGCCTCGAGATCACGGCGTAGACGCGGCTTCTCCGGCTTTCGCCCGTGGTCTGCTTGTCGGGCCAGGTCGCCGCGAAGATCTGGTCGAGGGAGCACGGTCGACCCGGGCTCATCCGATGCGCGTCGAGGAGGAGACGGAAGACGAGACGAACGGGACCGAGCGCCCGCAGGTCGACGCGCGGCCCCCCCGGCAGGTGGAAGGACTCGGCCTCCCGGCCGACGAAGAGCGTGGAGGTCGGGAGCTTCTCGACCCATGGAAGGAGGTTCATCGTGATTCCTTTTCGCAGCAGTCACGCGCCGAGCCACGCGCACGGAGCTTGCCGTTCGATCTCGAGCCGTTGGCGCACCCCAGGGAGCAGATCACGGTCGAGAGCCCGGCTGGGTCGACCGTATGGTCGATAGCTACTACGGCAGAACCCAGTACCTATTCCCTTGAGATCCGACAATAGTCAACCAATCGGTCGGCCACTTCCGAAGCGCCACGGCGGACGAGCTCGCCGCGCCCTTCACGCGTGACGCCCTCGTTCGGCGCTACGGCTCCGCGGTCGCGACGTGCGGGAAGAGCCACGCTACCGCCGCGCACCCCACCGCCAGCGCCGCGACGATCCACATCACGTAGGTCAGGCCGACCGTGAGGTCCCCGGAGATCGACGTGAGGAGCGCGCTATCGATCGACCGCCGCTCGGGGCCCAGCATGCGCGCCACGATCGAAGCGCCGCTCTCGTGCGCGCGTCCCGCGAGCAGCGCATGAGCGAGCGTGACGCCCATCGCGCCGACGGCGACCGTCCCGCCTATGTTGCGGAAGAACATCGTGCTCGCGGTCGCGACGCCGCGCTGTGTAAAGCCCACGCTGGTCTGCACCGCGATGACGAGCGGCGCGTTCGCGAGGCCCATACCGATCCCGAACACTCCGGCGAGCACACGGACCCGCATCAAGGTCGCGCCCTGGCTCATCGAGAGCGCGAGGAGGACCGCCGCCAGCGCCACCAGCGCGAAGCCCGCGCGGACGAGCGCTCGGAAGCCGACCTTGCCGATCAGCCGCCCGGCCAAGGCGCTCGCGCACGGCCAGCTCACCGCCATCGTGGCGATGGTGCTGCCGGCCTCGGTGGGCGTCGAGCCCAGCACGCCCTGCGCATAGAGCGGCACGAACGTGACGAGCCCCACCATCGCCCCGCCGGACAGCGCGGAGAGGGCGCTCGAGCTCGCGAGGATGCGCTGGGCGAAGAGCTGGAGCGGGAGGATCGGATCCTTCGCGCGCGCCTCGACGGCGAGGAACACGGCGACCAGCACTGCGCTCGCGGGGAGCAGCAGCCACGGCCACGCCCCGTCGGTCCCTAGCAAGAGCGCGATCACCGCCGCGCTGAGCACGAGCGCCCCCGCGATGTCGAGCGCGTGCTTGCGCTTTTCGACCGTCTCGACGAGCGAGAAGGTGAGCACCGCCGCCGAGATGATGCCGAACGGGACGTTCACGTAGAAGACCCAGCGCCATGACAGCGTAGCGACGATGATCCCGCCCAGGAGCGGGCCGATGAGCCCGGCGATCGCCCACACCGCGCCGAACACGCCCTGCATCTTGGCGCGCTCCTCGATCTTGAAGATGTCGCCCACGATCGTGAGCGCCATGGGCTGCATGCCGCCGGCGCCGATGCCCTGGAGCGCGCGGAACGCGATGAGCTGATGCATGGTGCGCGCCTGGCCGCTCGCCATCGAGCCGATCAGGAAGAGCGCCATGGCCACCATCATCACGGGCTTGCGACCGTGGAGGTCGGCGAGCTTTCCGTAGATCGGGACCGTCACCGTCGACGCAAGCATGTAGGCAGTGAAGACCCAGGCGTAGTGCAGGGCGCCGCCAAGCTCGGCGACCACGGTCGGCATCGCCGTCGAAACGACGGTCATCTCCATCGCGGCCATGAAGAGCGCGAGCAAGAGCGCCGCCACGGTCGCGGGACGATGCGTCTTCTTTTCCGCTGTTGGCGCCACGGAGAGGTCGCGGACGCTACCCCTTGCAGTGCTGGCTTGGAAGGGTGGTACGCTCAGGAGGTCGATGTCACTCAAGATCGATCAAGACCACTCGCGATTCCGCGCCATCGTGCGCGGGAAGATCCGCCAGAACCTCCGCAAGTACATCTCCCAGGGAGAGCTCATCGGCAGGAAGGGGAAGGACCTCGTCTCGATCCCCATCCCGCAGATCGACATCCCGAAGTTCCGCTTCGGCGACAAGCAGCAGGGCGGCGCCGGGCAGGGCGACGGCGATCCAGGCGATCCGATGGGCGGCGAAGAGGGCGAAGAGGGCGAGGGCGGCAAGAAGGCCGGCGAGGGCGCGGGTGAGCACAGCCTCGAGGTCGACGTCACGCTTGAGGAGCTCGCCGACATCCTCGG
Source organism: Polyangiaceae bacterium (assembly GCA_043736975.1). Classification (GTDB taxonomy): domain Bacteria; phylum Myxococcota_A; class Polyangia; order Polyangiales; family Polyangiaceae; genus Labilithrix. The sequence goes on along the minus strand of JAYTBL010000509.1, from coordinate 5,128 downwards.
CGAGGAGCTCCAGCTCCCCGACATCCAGGACAAGGGCAAGAGCAAGATCATCAACGCGAAGGACCGTTACACCGGCATCCGCCGCGTCGGTCCAGAGTCGCTACGCCACTTCCGCCGCACCTACCGCGAGGCCCTGAAGCGCCAGATCGGCACCGGCAGCTACGACCCCGGCAAGCCGGTGGTCGTCCCCATCCCGGACGACCGCCGCTACCGCAGCTGGAAGACGCAGCCCGAGCCCGTCGCGAACGCGGTCATCATCTACATGATGGACGTATCGGGCTCGATGGGAGACGAGCAAAAGGAGATCGTGCGCATCGAGTCCTTCTGGATCGATACGTGGCTCCAGAAGCAATACAAGGGCCTCGAGTCCCGCTACATCATCCACGACGCGGTGGCGCGCGAGGTCGATCGCCAGACCTTCTTCCACACGCGCGAGTCGGGCGGCACGATGATCTCGAGCGCCTACAAGCTCGCGTCGCAGATCATCGACGACCACTATCCGGCCGACGAGTGGAACATCTACCCGTTCCACTTCTCCGACGGCGACAACTGGTCGATGGATGACACGCTGGCGTGCGTCGACATCCTCAAGCAGAAGCTCCTGCCGCGCGTGAACATGTTCGCGTACGGCCAGGTCGAGAGCCCGTACGGCTCCGGGCAGTTCATCAAGGATCTGCGCGAGCACTTCGCGAAGGACGATCGCGTGATCACCAGCGAGATCCGCGACAAGGACGCGATCGTGAACAGCATCAAGGAATTCCTGGGCAAGGGCGCCTGAGGCGAACGTGAGGCTCGTCGTCGCGTCGGCCTCGCTCTTTACCGTGGCGGTCCTGGTGGCCGGCTGCGGAGCGGCGGGAGCGCCGAGGGCGCCGATGAGCGAGCTAGCAGACAAGGAGCCCGGCGACGCGCTCCTCACCATCGAGGGGACGCCGATCGCGCTGCGGCGCAGCGTCGTGGCCGACGAATACTTCTGGCTGCGCACCAAGGTCCTCGAGGGCGACGCCCCCGCGGGCTTCGCCGAGGCGTTCAACGCGATGCACGATCTGCGCACCGACCTCTCGGCCGACCCTACCGCTTACGAGGATCTCGAGGTGCCGCTCGGCGCGGTGAGCCACGCGTCGGAGCTCGTGGCGATCTACGGCGAGCTCCCCGAGCGCAAGGACGTGGGCGGGCGCAGCATCCCGTTCCGCGCCGACGCGCTGCGCCTCGCGCTGGCCATGAGCGCCGGCGAGTCCGCCTTCAAGAGGGGGCCGTACCGCGAGCACGCGGCGGCGATCGCCGTCGCGGCCAAGGACCTCGGCACGCACCTCGTGCCCTTCGAGGCCACCATCCTCAAGGCCATCGAGAGCGACATGGGGCTCCCCGACGGCGCGCGCGCGATCGTCGTCACGCTCGTGCACGACGCCCCGTACCCCGGGATCTTCGCGGCCGACGCCCGTGGGCGCGTGATGGCGAGCTTCGTGCGGGTGCGCGGCCTCGACGGCAGCGCGCTCGCCGAGACGGTGCTCCACGAGTCGCTGCACGCGCTCGACGAGATGACGGTCCGCGAGTCGACTGCGCTCAACTCGCTGCGCGCCGCGCTGGCCAAGCGTGGGATCGACGAGTCCGACTCCAACGCCGAGATGGCGATCAACACCGTGACGTCGGCAGAGGCGGCGAGCCTGGTGCGCCGCTTCGTCGATCCGTCGCACCGTGCGCTGGGCGAACGAGGTTTCTACACGCTGTACCCGCCGGCCCCTGCGATCGTGGAGGCGTGGTCACGCCACGTCGACCACGGCGAGGGCCTCGACGCGACCGCCGATGCGATCGCGAAGGCTGTCACCGATCCCTGAGCGTTGGTCCCACGCGCTCGATCACGAGCGCTTCACGGCGTCGATGACGAGATAGCGGCTCACGACCTCGAACGCGCTCGCGCTTCGGTTGTGGGCGTCGAGGCGCTCCACCGATCGCGCCCGGATTGTCTCCCATGCGCCCGCGCGATCGGCGAGCGCTCGGCTCACGGAGCGCCACACCGGATGGTGCCGGTGTTGCTCGTCGAACCAGGCTTCGGCGGAGGGCGCTGTGAAGCTGAGCGCCGCTTCGGTGATCGTGACCTGGGCGCGCGCGCCGAACAGCTGCTCGACGAAGGCGCGCTCGCCCCAGGCGGGCACGGCGCCCGCGCGCGGCGCGAGGTCGGCCATCGCCTGGCGCACGATGCGGCCGGCCTCGGCGATGCCGCCTTCGCTCGTCCAGGTCGTGAGGACGATGCGACCGCCGGGACGGACGACGCGCAGCATCTCGGACGCGGCGAGTTCTGCATCGGGCGCGAAGATCACCGCGAAGACCGAGAGGAGAACGTCGCTCGAGCTCGCCTCGACCGGGATGGCCGCAGCGTCTCCTTCGAGGCAGGTGACACTCAGCCCCTCGGCGGCGGCCCGTGCTCTCGTCGCCGCGACGAGCCGCTGCGAAGGGTCGACCGCGGTCACCTCGGCGCCCCGGCGCGCCGCAGCGAGCGCAGCGTTGCCAGTCCCGCACCCGAGATCGAGCACGCGCGCGCCGGCGCGGATCTGCGCGATCTCCACCGCGCGCGCCGCCGCCGCCTCGAGCGTGGCCGCGGTGCGCTCGTAGTTTCCGTCTCCCCAATCGAACATGGCCCTCGAGAATCGTACGGGGTGCAGCGCTGCGCCAGGAGGGGTCAGTTGCTCGCCGTGGACGCCGCGCATTGCACGAGGATCGCGCCGCTCTTCTTGCTGTACATGCGCGAGCTCCAGCGCTCCTGCGGCGGCAGCGTCTTCGCGTTCACGCCGGCGCGCGGCGCGGGCGCGCTCGCGCGGACGCTCTCCTCGTCGTCGGCGTCTACGCTGCGCGCATGGGCGGGCGCCGGGCCCGCGGAGCTCGCGAAGTAGTAGCCGCTCGGGCAGATGTTCGTCGCGACCTTGAAGCAGCGCTGGTCCATGTGCTTGCACGAGATGCGGGTCCACTCGCCGCCATCCGGACCGCGCACGTCCTCGACGTGGACCCGGTTGCACGCGACCGACGAGAGCGCGACCGCAGCCACCACTGCGAACCCCAGGACCGAATGCGAGCGAGCCATGGCGCTCGAGAAGCAACCGCGGTGCCTACCTCGTCGCCGCCGCGAGGCGCGTTTTCCCTGCAGATTCCACGGTCGCGCCCCGACCCCGTGAACGCGCGGTGACACCCCACACGGTTCCAGGATCCGGTACCCTTTGTGCCATGAGCGAGTTCGCGCTGAAGACCGCGCTGCCTCCGTACCTGGCCCGTGAGCAGGAGCGCATCGAGAAGATCGCCGCCGAGGCCGGCCTCGACTTCTTTCCCACCGTCTACGAGATCCTCACCTACGACCAGATGAACGAGATCGCGGCGTACAGCGGGTTCCCCAACCGCTACCCGCACTGGCGCTACGGCATGGAGTACGAGCGGCTCGCCAAGAGCTACGAGTACGGCCACTCGAAGATCTACGAGATGGTGATCAACAACAACCCGTCCTACGCGTACCTCCTCGAGGGCAACTCGCTGACGGATCAGAAGCTCGTGATGGCCCACGTCTACGGCCACGTCGACTTCTTCAAGAACAACTTCTGCTTCCGCTCGACCGATCTCGACACCGGCGGCCGCACCACGAACCCCGGCCAGCGCCCGAAGAACTACGACCCGAACCGCCGCTGGATCGACAAGATGGCGAACCACGGCTCGCGCGTGCGCCGACACGTGGCGCGGCAGGGCATCAACAAGGTCGAGGACTTCATCGACCAGTGCCTGAGCCTCGAGAACCTCATCGATCCCCACGCTGCCTTCCGCGGTCGCCGCGCCGAGCGCGATCCCGACGCCGAGGAGGTCGCGACCGAGGTCCCGCGCCTCAAGTCGAAGAGCTACATGGAGCACTTCATCAACCCGGTGGAGTACCTCGAGGAGCAGCGCGCGAAGATCCAGGCCGAGAAGGACCGCGAGAAAAAGTTCCCGGCGCACCCCGAGCGCGACGTCCTCCTGTTCCTCATGGAGAACGCGCCCCTCGAGCGCTGGGAGCACGACGTCCTCGAGATCATCCGCGAGGAAGCGCTCTACTTCATGCCGCAGATGCAGACGAAGATCATGAACGAAGGATGGGCCTGTATAACCTCGCAATCATTGGTGTTTACGGCGAACGGTCTCATGCCGATGTCAGCGCTCGTTGCTGGCGGGAGCCAGGTCGTTTCGGATTGCGCCGTCGGTCGCCACGTTTACGACCGCCACATCATCCGCGACCACGCGACCGTGAAGATGCGCACGCGCCGTGGCCTCGAGCTCGAAGGCTCGAACAACCATCGCGTCATGCTCGCAGACGGCGAAACCTGGAAGCGGCTCGACGAGCTGGCAGTCGGAGATGAGCTGCTCGTCACCGGAGGCGGGGGTCTGTGGCCGGCCGCGCCGGTGGCGCTCGACTGGAAGCTGCCGCCCCGTGCGATCACACTCGCCGAAGTGGCTGCGGAGGCGGGGGTATCCTACGAGACCGTGTCTCGATATCGCGCCGGCGGGACGACGCATCACGACGACGCGATCGCATCAGCGCTCGTGCCCTACGAAGAGCAGCGCACCGTCGCGAGGCTCGTCGGCGGGCGCAGTGTAGTGCCTCGTATCCCCACGGTCGTGGACGAGTCGCTCGCGGCGTTCCTCGGTTACCTCGTCGGCGACGGCCACATCAGCCTCGCGAAGCGCAACTTCGGCCTCACGACCGGAGACGAAGCGCAGGCTCTCACGTTCGCCTGTCTCGGCGAGGACCTGTTCGGCCTGAAGGCACGCATCAAGCATGACGAGGGCCGCATTCGCGTGCTGTTCCACGCGCAGCTCGTCGCGCAGTTTCTCATCGAGGCGCTCGGGCTCACTCACGGCCCCAGCGCGCGCGAGAAGAAGATCCCCGAGGCCATCCTCCGCTCCCCCGCGCCGGTCGTCCGCGCCTTCCTTCGCGCGTACTACGACTGCGACGGCCACGCGGGCCCGTCGGGCATCATCCTCTCCACCGTCAGCGACTCCCTCGCCGAAGCCACGCAGCTCCTGCTGCTCAACTTCGGGGTCATCAGCCGCCGCAACCGCGCGAAGGACGGCTGCTGGCGCATCCAGACGCAGGGCGAGTCGGCCGATACGTTCGGCAAGC
>JAYTBL010000508.1:0-9733 GCA_043736975.1 Polyangiaceae bacterium | reverse complement strand
CCTACAACGTGTCGCTGTTCCTCGGCGGTATCGTCCTTGGCGTCGCCATCGATCACGGCTGGTTCACGGTCCCGACCTGCGCCGCCGAGGTGCTGTGGATGATCTTCGCGCCCGACTCGAAGCTGCTCCGCGCGCTCTGGTTCGATCGCGCGTTCGCGAACCAACAGAAGCGCGAGCTCGCGGCGCTTCGCGAGGAGCGCATCGGCGAGCTCGCGGTTGACGACAGCGCGCGCCTCGGCAGCCTGTGCGGTCAGAAGCAGCTCATCGAGCGGCTCGCCCAGGAGAACCCGTCGCTCACCGTCGATCTGTTGACCAGCGAGCTCGCGAAGCTCGACGCGCTGCTCGACGACTTCATCGAGCTCGGCATCACCACGCGCCGCGCCGTGCAGCACACCAACACCTTCGATTTTCCTGCGATGCGGCGCAGCTGGCAGATATACGAGGAGCAGCTGCGCCAGCATCCGCACGGTGATCCGCGCCACGAGGTCGCGGAGCGCAACCTCGAGGTGCTGCGTCAGCGACGCGCGCGCTACGAAGATCTCTGTCGAAGCATCCAGGTCACGCGCGGCCAGATGGAGCTCATCGAGCAGACGTTCCGCCTGCTGGGAGACGAGATCATGACCATGGCGAGCCCGCGCGAGCTTGGCGGCCGCATCGACGAGCTGCAGCTCGCCGTCGATGCGGTGCGCGAGACCACGGACGAGGCGTTCCCCTCGGTGGACGCGGAAGAGATGGGCGAAGTGGAAGCAGTCGAAACGCAACGGAGGCAGGTGTCATGACGAAGGGGATTGGTGACAAGGTGCTCGGGTGGTTCATCGTCGGTGAGGACGCGGACGCGGAGCCGAAGGAGCAGGCAGACCCGAAGGACGCCGAGGCACGCGCGCGGGCCGACAAGGTCGTGACGCCGCCCGTGGTCGCGCCGGGCGCGTCGCACGACGCGGCGGCGTTCGCGTCGGTCTATCGCGCCGCCGGGGTCGCGGACGCGGAGCGCGAACGGCTCGCGCGCGTGGCCCGTCTCCTCGAGTCGTTGCCAGCCGAGGCCAGCGTCGAGGTGAAGCGCGCGATCGTCGCCGCGTCGCTCGAGGCGTTCGGCGTACCCATCGATCGCATCCTCGTCACCGGTGAAGGGGCGCTCGCGGCGCTCGACGGCTACGTCGCGTGCGGCCAGCAGCGCACGCACGACGTGCTCGAGCAGGCGGAGGCGCGCATCACGCGGCTCACGAACGAGATCGCCGAGGTCCGGCGCCTCATGGAGGTGCAGGTCGCCGCGCAGCAGGAGCTCGTGCGCGCCACGGGCACCGAGCGGGCCCGCATCCGGATGACGCTCGATTTCTTCGGGGGCGGGAGAGGGAACAACGGTCTTCGCCTCGTGGGGTGAGGGAAGGTCTGGGCGGTACTTACGTATCCTCCTTGCACACGACGACGCACAATGTCATACAACGTGCGTCCCGACACCCCGCCGTTCCCGGCGGAGGTCATAAAGCAGGAGAATCGGTCATGAACTTCAAGCTCACCCTGTCCGCGCTGGTCCTCGGTTGTGCGTTCGTTTCCCTCCAGGGCTGCACCGCCGACGCCCCGGCCGACGAGGCCGATGCCGAGGAGGCCGAGACCTCTGCTGACGAGCTGACGGCCAACGCGAAGAAGATCGTGGGCGCGTTCCACGGCGCGGGCACCGTCCGCCCGCCGACGTTCGAGGGCATCGTGTTCGCGCAGAACGGCACCTTCTTCGCCGACCTCGATACTGGCATCCGCTGCATCACGGCGCCCTGCCCCTCGAGCGCGCACCTCGAAGGCACGTTCTCCGCGACCAAAAGCTACATTCGCCTGACCGCCAAGGCCGGCACGGCGAGCACCGACTTCTACGGTCGCTACAAGTACACGCTGAGCGGCGACAAGCTCTCGTTCTCGCGCACCGCGAACGGCGCGACCTGGTCGCAGAGCCTCTCCAAGGAAATCTCGTACTGCGCGGCGGCCACCGACTGCGACGGCCAGGGTCTCATCCACCCCATGTGCCTGGGGGGTTGGACCTGCAGCACCGCGAACACCTGCGCGTTCAAGTGCGGCGTCCTCCCCGTCGACACGAGCCTCTGGCCGGCTAGCGCGACGAAGCTCGTCGCCGAGAGCCCCGGCGGCGGCTTCACGCCGCCCCCGCCTCCTGGGTCCACCTGCGCGATCGGCAAGCAGAAGTACACGCTCGACCGCGCCACCAAGGTCATGACGTCGGAGATCTGCGGGCTGAGCGGCGGCAAGCTGACCGTGAAGACCGCGACCGCCACGATCACCAGCTCCGAGCTCGGTCAGATCACCAAGGCGATGAACAAGGTCACGATCGCGACGTGGGACATGTGCGGCGCGGACAAGCCGTTGCTCTCCATCACCGTGACCACGCCCGACGGCGACAAGAAGTACACGGACAGCTTCTATCGCTGCCAGGGCGGCGACCGCACGTACGTCGACAACATCGACGGCGTCTTCCGCGCGATGCGCGACGCTCTGTGATCCGAGATCACGCCTGACCAAGGCGTTCTGTCGCACTGCCCTTCTCCCAAATCCGGAGGAGGGTTTTGCGCATTTCACGGCTAGATTTGCCCGGTGGCAGCAGCGCGTTCGGGCCTCGTGATTGTTCTCGGTGTGTCGGTCGGGGTGTTGTTCGGGATCGCTGCCGTCGCGCGGGATGCGCGCGCACAATCGAACTATGCCCTCGCGCCGGTCGGCGGTCGCACCACGCTCGTCGGTGGGACCGGCCTCGCCTACGGGCGGGACAGCGCTTCGGCGTTCCTGAACCCGGCGACCGTGGTGCGCGTCGACCCGGGGAGACTCTCGTTCTCCGTCAACTTCTACAAGCTCTCGCTGTTCAGCGCGAAGAGCTGGTACCAGCCAGGTAGCGTCGACACCGCTCGTTTCGGCGACCTTTCTCGCGACGCCGCTCGGATCTCGATCGTCGACTTCGACACGCTGCCAGGAAGCCTCTGCGTGTTCCTGCGCGTCGCCGACATCAAGTTCCTCTCGCGTGTCGATCGCAGGGACCTCGCGCAGAGCCAGGCTCGGCTCGGTCTTTGCCTCGCCTCGGTGCAGAACGGCAACTTTGCCTTCAACCGGGAGGACTATGAGCAGCAGCAGCGCACGGGCGGGACGCGCCAGGCGCAGTCCCTCAATCAGAGCTTCCGGCGGATCGCCATCGGACCGACGTACGCGATGTACGTCACGAACGCCCTCGTGCTCGGCGCGTCGATCCACTTCAGCCGGGCCGGCTACCGGAGCGTCTTCGAGAGCACCGCCACCTCCGCGAGAGCGGGCTCGAGGCCCATCACCTCGGTGTTCTTCAACTCCGCCCACGGTTCCTCGTTCGACGTGAGCGCTACCGTCGGCGCCACGTACCGGATCGGACGGAACCAGACGGTGGCCCTCGTCCTCGAAGCGCCGGCGCTCCACGCGTTCGGCTCGGGCGGACTGAACCGCTACACGCACTATGACGGCGCCGGCGACGCCACCTCGACCACCACCGCGGAGGGCAGCTTCGCGATGGCGACGCCGCTGCGTATCGGGCTGGGGACCGGCGTCCATCGGTCGTGGGGCAGCGCCGAGGTCAACGTCGGCTATTACCTTCCGCTCGGCTCGGCATACCGCGCCGACTTCAAAGGTCGCGCGACCAACGTCGACAACGGCGTCGTGAGCGACCGCGACGCGACGCCCAACCTGTCGACGCGCGGCCGCGGCGTGGTGAACATCGGCGTGGGAGGGGAGATTGCCGTGGCCCCGTACCTCAGCGTGCTAACGGGGCTCGGGACCGATCTGAGCACCGTGAAGAGCGGCACGCTCACGACCGATCCCATGGCGTACTTCGCGTCCAACACCAACCGCTTCACCGCTTCGTTCGGGGTCGGCTCGCACGGCGAGGGGGGCGACATCCTCGTCGGCGGTGAGCTCTCCTACGAGTACGGTGATCGCCTCGCCGTGAACTCCTACCAGCTGCCGGCGAGGTTCGAGTCGGCCGACAGCCGGACCTACGGGCTGCTCCTCGTGATCGCGGGCAGCACGAGCTACAAGAACATCACGCGCGCCGTCGAGACCATCACCAAGTCGGTCGACCCCGGCACCGGTCAGCCGGTGCCCGCCAAGCCAGTGCCCGCGCCTCCGCGCGTCGCGCCCCCGCCCGATCCCAAGGGCTGATCGCTACTCGTCGCGCTCGCGTTCGCCGCGCATCTCGAAGTCCTTGGTGCGCGGCTTGCCGTCGCGCTCGAAGCCGAGGAGCTCCTCGACGCGCTTCTGCGCCGAGTCGAGGCGCTCCTGGGACGCGCGCGAGAGCGTGACGCCCTCCTCGAAGAGCCGGAGCGACTCCTCGAGCGGGAGATCGCCCTTCTCGAGCGTCTGCACGATGTCCGAGAGACGCTTGATCCCGTCCTCGAACGAAGGAGGCGGCTGCTTCTCGCTCATGGACCGGGAGCCTTGTACGAAGGCAGCCGCGGCGCAAGCACGAGCCGCGCTTCGCCGGGCGGCAGGCCAGGGACGATCGCGTAGCCGTCCTCGTCGAAGGCGATGGGGACGGCGACCCCATCGGCGCGGACCAGCGACCCCAAGTATGCCTCGCCGGGGGCGGCGCCGCCCTCGAGCGTGAGGCGTAGCCAGGCGGTGTCGGTGGTGACCGCCGCGCGGAGCGGCGAGGCCGAGCCGCTGAGAGCCTGCCGTGCGGCCTGCCGTGTGGGGCCGTCGGGATCGAGCGCGGCCGCCGTGTCGAGCGTCGAGCGGCGCGCGGGCGCGCTGGCGTCCTGGAGGCGCGCCGCGAGCGAGGCGATGATGGCGCGCCGCACCGTGGCGTCGGTCTCGTAGGCGTAGGCGGCGGCGAGACGCCCCGAGGCGTCAGGAAGCGCCGCGTGGGCGAGCCCACCCGCCGCGTGCGCGCGGAGGACGGGGTCCTTCGAGCCGAGCAGCTGCCCGACCTTGCGCTCGTTCGCCTCCTCGGCGCGCCGCGTCAGGGCGCTGGCGGAGAGCGGTGCATCGGCGCCCCCGGACTCCGCGCGATCGACGAGCGACGTCGTGGTCACCAGGCCGTCGGGATCGCCGCCGAGCAGGCCGATCGCGAGGACCTGCCGAGTCGCCTCGTCCTTCTCCTTCACGGCGTGCTCGAGGAGGGCGCGCTGGATCGCGCGGTCGGGCTTGGCGAGGCTCGCCATGGCGACGGCGCGGCGCACGCGCGGATCGGGATCGTGGAGGAGCGAGGCCGCGGAGGCCGCGCCGAGCGCCACAAGGCCGAACGCACCGAGGGCTCGCTCGCGGCCGTCCTTCGAGGCGAGCAGGCGGACCAGGAGATCGTCGACTGCGTCGCTGCGCTCCCCGCGCACCAGCGCGCGCACCACGTAGGCGCGGACGCCAAGGCCGGCCGTGGTCCTGGCAATCGCGAGCGCGGTGACGAGCGCCATCGCGTTGGGGGCGGGCGAGCGCGCGAGGGCGAGCATCGCGTGGTAGCCGAGCTGCGGATCGGCGAGCAGCGGCGTGGCGGTGAGCGCGAGGGCGGCGCCCGGATCGCTCGAGCGACCAAGCGCGCGGATGGCGGCGCCGCGGAGCTCGCGGTCGGGGTGGTCGATCACGCGCGCTGCCAGCAGCTTCGTGATCTCTGCGTTGTACACGCGCTCGGCGAGGCGCACGCCGATGGCGGCAGTGGCCTCGTCGGCGATGAGCGCGGAGACGGCCTTGAAACGCTCCGCGGCGCCGAGCAGCACGAACGCCTCGCCGGCCGCGGCGCGGAGGCGCGCGTCCGACTCGGCGATCGCGGTGCGGGACAGCGCCACCGCGCGCTGGTCCCCGAGCTCGGCCAGCGCCACCAACGCCGCGCCGCGCACCGTGATGTCGGTGGAGCGCGTCGCGGCGTGCAGGTTCTCGAGCGCGCGCAGGTCGCCGAGCTGACCGAGCATCCGGACGACGCTGGCGGGCATCGTGCTGCCCGTGGTGCCGTAGAAGCCGGGATCGCGCGGCGGCTGGAGCGTCAGCGCGATGAGCGCCGCGCTCTGGCCGCTCGCGCCGCTGCGCGCGACGCCGTAGAGCTGCTCGAGCGCGCGGTCGGTGCCGGAGCGCGCGAGCGCGATGGCCGCGATCTGGCGCGCGAGATCGGCGCGCGCCACGGGATCGCCTTCCTCGAGCGAGAGCGCATCGCCGGTGCGCCCGGCCTGGGGGAGGCGGCCGGCGATGCCTGGGTTGCCGGCGTTGACGATGAGCAGCAGCGCGGTGCGCGAGCGCTCCTGGTCCGCGGAGCGCGCGAGGCCGCGCGCGAGCTCGATGAGCGCGCGCGAGTCGGAGCGCACCGCCGGGCTCGACTCGGTCGCCTGAACGAGGAGCGCGATGCTCTCCGCGGACCCGATGGTGGCGGCGCGCTGGATGCCGCGGATGCGCTCCTCGGGATCGGTCGAGCGCAGGAGGCGCGCCGCGTAGTCGGTCCCGACGTGCGCGCGCACGTTCATGGGCACGGTGGCGATAGGCGCGGCGGTCGGCACCGGTAGCGGCGCGGGCCGACGCGGCGAAGGCTGCGCGGAGGCGAGCGTGGCGCACGCCGTGGCGCCCGCGAACACGAAGGCCGCGCGCGCGCGCGCCCTCATGGATTCTTGGGGAGCGTGGGCGAAGGAGGAGCCGCGCCGGGCGCGGCCACCGGCGCGCTCGGGGTCGATGTGAGGATCAGGAAGCCGACGCCGCTCTCGGCGCCGGGGCGGCTCTTGACGGCGTCCCAGCTGATCGACTCCGCGACGCCGTCGCGGTGCGAGTACGAGCCGATCACGCGCACCACGGCGAACGAGCGCGCGAGGGAGTCCATCTGCGCGTTGTCGCCAGCGCCCGGCTTCACGCCGATGGCGAGCGTCCAGTCGCGATGGCGATTGAGCTCGAGGGCGAGCGCCCTGATCGTGGTCACGCTCGCGGGATCGACGTCGGGCGCCTCGGCGGGGCCGCCGATCTTGACGGGGTTGAGGAGACGCACGGTGCGCTTTTCATCGATGGTGACGAGCAGCTTGCCGCCCTCGTCGGGGCAGCCGTCGTCGTCGGTGACGCCGTTGAACACCTCGGCGGAGTCGGGGCACTTGTCGACGTCGTTGTCGAACGTGTCGCCGTCGCGATCGCTGTTGGGGCAGCCGTTGCGCGAGGGATCGGTGGAGGGCTCGCCCTTGACGTTGGGACAGGCGTCGTCCCGGTCGGTGATGCCGTCCGCGTCGTTGTCGGGATCGGGACAGCCGTCGGCATCCTCGAAGCCGTCCTTGTCCTCGGGCTGCGACGGGCACTTGTCGATCGCGTCCGGCACGCCGTCACCGTCGGTGTCCTCGGCCGGGCAGCCGTTGGTCTTCGGATCGTTGCTCTCGATGCCCTTGATGTCCTTGCACGCGTCGACGGCGTCGGGCACGCCGTCACCGTCGGCGTCGTCGATGGCGCAGCCGTTCTTCTTGGGGTCCTTGGAGGGGGCGCCCGCCACGTTCGGGCAGGCGTCTTCCTTGTCGAGGATGCCGTCGTCGTCGTTGTCGATCTCGGGGCAGCCGTCGGCGTCCTCGAAGCCGTCCTTGTCCTCGGGGATCTCGGGGCAGCCGTCGACGTCGTCGCGGACGCCGTCATGGTCGAGGTCGTGCTCGCGCGGCGCCCAGCCGATGCCGAGGACGCCGCGGAAGGCGGGGACGCCCACCGCGTCGGTCAGCCCGATCTCCGCGCCGACGAGCACGAACGCGTCGCGGTAGTGGCCGATCTCGATGCGGTCGCTGAGGCCGAGCAGCACCGGCGAGAGCGCGGAGCTGCCGGGCTGGCCGCTCCCGAAGGGGCCGACCGGGCCGGCGGGCACCCACCCGTGCGCAGCAACCTCCCAGCGCTGCCGGTTGCCGGAGTCGACGCCGAGGATCCCGGGCTTCAGCGCGAGGCCGACGCTCCACGGGATCTCGTCGCCGAAGCGGTAGCCGCCGACGTCCTCGGAGGGCCACGTGCGGCGCTCGGTGCGGAGCTTGTACCCAACACTGGCCTGCGCGACCGCGACGAGCAACGTGTACTCTACAAGGAGCTTGGCACCCGCGGTGACGGCGCCCTCGCCCACGAAGCTGGAGCGCTCACCGGTGGGGAGCGTGAAGTTGCCGATCGCGGCGAGGCCCAGCCCGCCGCCCTCGTTGCGGATCAGCGCGCCCTTCATGGTGATCCCGAGGTCACCGATGGCGGTGGCGGGCACCGTGTCGAGCTGCGAGACGCTCTTCGGCAATCCGCTCGAGCCGTCCTGAAAGAGGATCATCGGCAGATCTGCGCCCACCGCGAAGCGCTGGCCGATGCCGAGGTTCGCCACCGCATCGAGCGCGAGCAGGTGCTGCACGGGTCGCAGCGCCACGTCGTCGGTGCCGGACTTGCGGAGGGTCAGCGGGCGGAACGCGTAGCTCGCGTAGCCGCTGAAGCTGAGCACGCCGGGGCCCGGCGTGACCGCGGGCTCCATCACCAGACCCGCGTTGGGATCGGTGGGCGGGCGCCAGGTCCTCGCGTCGAGCGAGGGGAGCTGCGCCTCCGACGGAGCGGCCACGGCAGTCACGATGGCGGCAGCGAAAGCTGCGAGCAGACCTCGGGTGGGGAACGGCATTCGCAGTCGCCGACATTACGCGACGCCGCCACCCGAGGGGAGGGCCTTTGTTGCGCTTACTCCGCTTCCCCGACGGTCGCCGGCACGTACGCGGTCGGCAGCTCGTGAGCCATGCGCGCGCGCTTGGTCTCGAGGTACCCGGCGGAGAAAGGGTTCGGCGCCACCACCACGGGGAGGCGACCCGCGACCTCCACGCCGAGCGCGCGCAGCGCGTCGACCTTGGCGGGGTTGTTGGTCATCAGCTGGACGCTCTGCACCTCGAAGTGCTCGAGCATGTCGGCGGCGGCGCTGTACTCGCGCGCGTCGTCGGGGAGGCCGAGGAGGCGGTTCGCGTCGACCGTGTCCGCGCCCTGCTCCTGCAGGCCGTACGCGCGGATCTTGTTCGCGAGGCCGATGCCGCGGCCCTCCTGGCGGAGGTAGAGGACAGCCCCTCGACCACGCCGCGCGACCTCGAGGAGCGCCGCATCGAGCTGCTCTTTACAATCGCACTTGAGCGAGCCGAAGACCTCGCTCGTCATGCACTCGGAGTGGATTCTGATGGGGAGCTCGCAGGCGCCGCGGATGTCGCCGTGGACCAGCGCGACATGCTCCTTGAAGCAAGCCCCATCCCCTGGCTCGGTGGTCCTGAACACATGGGTCTGGAAGCGGCCGAAGCGCGTGGGCAGCTCGGCCGAGGCCAGCCATTCGGTGGTGGGCGCGTGAGGCCGGATCACCCTGTCGGGGACGTGCATCTCAGAATTCTCCTGCGGTTGAAAGGTGGCCTTTTTGAACATAAGGCCGCGAGGCCGTTCTGTCACCGATGGGGCCACGAGGCAAGCCGGGCAAGGGGCGGGGAGAGGCCTCAGGCCTCAGGCCTCAGGCGCGAATATCCAAACGCGAGCGCAGGCGGGACCGGAGGTTGCAACAGGTGCCTCCGCCGACGCCTTCTTCCTTGTCCTGTCGGTCACTTACGAGGTTCCCCGTGATGTGGTGTTCACGCATTGTTGTTGTCACAGGCTTCGCTTTCCTCGCCGGCTGCGCCAGTGCGCCTGCACCGGCACTGGCTGCGCCCGAGCAGACCGTGACCTCCAGCTCCCTCGCGCTCTCGCAGGTGGACGCGAAGACGGCGCTCTCCGCCGCGCGACCGAACCTACGCTCGTGCCGCCGCAATCACGGCGC